>NZ_LZMJ01000036.1:0-126956 GCF_001665495.1 Rhodococcus sp. 852002-51564_SCH6189132-a | reverse complement strand
AGGGCGCGGGCCCTTTTTCAATCACCGACACGGCAACGGGGTCGATCGGCACCAGCCCCTACCAAGTGCGAAGAGCCGTGATTCTCCGGTCGCACCTCGTACGGGGGTTCACCGCCGAGGTACAGCGTCCATCCGACGAGCCGCGGCGCACGGGTGCGTGCCCGTAACGCAGCGACGAGTGGTGCCGGCCAGACGTGCTGGTGGACGTCGACGCGGGGAACGGTCATGCCGTCAGGATGGCAGACCGCCCGCCCGCTGTCCGTTGTCCGCGTCGCCTACTGTCCCGCGCCGCGGGGAACCCATCGTTCGTGCAGCTGTCCGCGCCGGATACCCGGACTCGTCCCGGGCGTCGCGAGAGCGGGGGTGGGTGCCGAGTGACGGCTTCCGACCACCGGCTGCGATCCGGATGCCGGGTCGGCGTGGAACTGCTCGCCGTACTCCGACGGGGGATCGGGCAGGCGGCGCGGCCGATCGATCCGGTACGGATCGTCGTGGTTCCTGCCGGTTCCCTTGAGCAGGCTGGTCGGCAGGTAGATGCTCGCAGTGATGCCGGCATTGGTGGACGAGTCGAAGGTCGGACGCAGACGCACCGTGATGTCGTGACGATCGGCGAGGCGCGCGACCACGAACAGACCCATTCGCCGTGCGGCGCCGGATCCGGCTTCGCCGTCCGAACCCAGCCGCATGTTGATGTCGGCGAGTTCATCTGCGGGGATACCGATTCCGCGGTCGGCGATCTCGAGGAGGAGGCCGCCGTCGACGGCGCGGGAGAACGCGAACGCCACGGTGCTCTCGGGCGGTGAGGCGCGCAGCGCGTTGTCGAGGAGCTCGGCGATCATGTGGACGACGTCGGTGACGGCGCTGCCGACCAGATTGCCGTCGGGCGCATTTCCGATGTTCACGCGCTGGTAGTTCTCGACCTGCGAGAGGGACGCGCGCAGGACGTCGACGAGCGGTGTGTCGGGGACGCGGCCGAGGCGCTGGCGGGTACCGGCGAGGACGAGCAGCGAGTCGCCCGTGCGCCGCATGCGGGCGGCGAGGTGGTCGAGCGCGAACAGGTTCTGCAGACGTGTCGGGTCGCGCTCTTCGTGTTCGAGCGAATCGATCAGCGCCAGTTGCTGTTCCACGAGCGTCTTGTTGCGGCGGGCGAGCGTTTCGAGCATCTCGTTGACCTGCCGGCGCAGCTGGGCCTGCTCGCCGGCCAGACGCAGGGCGCCCTCGTTCATGCTGTCGACGGCGCGCGCCACCTCGCCGATCTCCTCGCGGGTGTGGACGCGGACCGGATCGAGTGTGACGGATTCGATCTCGGCGCCGTCCTTGATCGCGGCGAGCGCGGCGGGCAGATCCTGTTCGGCGGTGCGCAGGGTGTCGTCGCGCAGTCGGCGGAGCGGTCGGACGAGCGACATCGCGATCACGATCGCCAGTCCGAGGGCGAGCGCGAGGACGATCGCGATACCGATGGCGTTCTTGAGGGCTTCGGTGCGTGCTTCGGCCGCGAGGTCGTCGAGGGCGGCCACGGCTCGGGTCGCGGAACCGGCGACCTCCTCCTGGTAGATCATGAGGCTCTCGAAGAGCGACCCGCGCAGAGCGGCGACGTTGCCCGCTTCGTTGTCGAGGTTGGCCGTGAGGCTGCGGCGATTCTCGAGCTGGGTCATCAGACCGTCGACCCGGGAGGAGTCGGCGGTCTCGTTCTCGACGAAGGTGTCACGGAGGACGGCCAGTCGCGCGGACTCGACACCGAGGGCGTTGTTCCACATGAGCAGGGCACCGTCGGTTCCGGCGCTCAGCGCGGAGTATGCGAGGACCTGGTCGAGCAGGGACCACTGGGTGTCCCACAGGTCGAGAAGTGTCGCGCTCTCGCGCTGGACGGTGGGGTCGTCCGTGGTGGTGGTGATGGCGCGGTAGGCAGCCTGGGCGCGGCTGACGAATCCTTCGGCGCGCTCGCTGGCCACGATCGGCGCCAGGGTTCCCGACGACGCGCTGTCGAGCAGGCTCTCGCCCTCGGCGAGCATGCGGTTGATCATCGCCGCGATCTGCGGATCGAGATCCTTCGCGTCGATGTGGTCGCGCAGCGTCGCGGCGGATTCGCGGGCGACCTGGGCGCCGTTGTCGACGGGCAGTGACAGGATCGTCGCTGCCGCGGCGCCGGTGACACTGGTGGCGTAGTCGGCGAGGGTCGGCAGGATGGAGACGTTCTCGGCGGCGGCGCTGTAGGCGTCGTTCTCCTGGTAGAGGTCGTAGACGCGGAGCGAGCCGTACAGGGTCGCTGCGACGATGGGGACGGCGACGACCGCGGTCATCCTGCGCCACAGACGCCAGTTGTCCGGCGTGTACTGCCGGAATTTCCTCATGACACTCACAACGTTTCGCCCCCCGAGCCTCTCTACCTGCCTGAGTCGGCGGCCGGCCGAAACTGGACTTCGGCAAGTAAAGAACTTCGCCTTGGAAATTCGGGCCAGGGCGAATCACGGTTCGCTGCCGTCAGGACGTGGGTCAGAGTAGGTAGTACTTCGCTGCGCTCACAAGATCGCCGTCCAAGTCCGATAGCTGGTATTCGATCTTGTGTATACATCACGGTCGTGCGCTACGATGCCGCCGGAATTTCCCGTTCCGCCGGGTTTCGATGTCAGGGGGGCGCATGGATCTGCGACGGGTCGATCTCAACCTGCTCGTCGTCCTCGAAGTCCTGCTCTCCGAACGCAATGTCACGCGCGCGGCGCGGCGACTGAACATGTCGCAACCGGCGACGAGTACGGCTCTCGCCCGGTTGCGCAAGCAATTCGACGATCCGCTTCTCGTGAAGAGCGGCCGCACACTGCGTCCCACCGTGCGCGCCCAGGCGATCGTCGAACCGCTCCGCGAGGTGCTGCGGACCCTCGAGCGCTCGGTACTGGCTGCGCCCGGCTTCGATCCCGCGACGGATTCACGCACCTTCACCATCATGACCGGCGACTACGCCGCGATCACCCTCCTGCGTCTGCTGGTCCGGGGGAGCACCCCGGCCGGCATCCGTTTCGATCTGCTGCCGTTCAACGGTGCCGGTCTCGATGCCTTCCGCCGGTTCGAGATCGATCTCGCGGTGCTACCGGAACACGTGCTCGAATCCCCGGAGTTCGAGAGCTGCCGGAGGCAGGTCGTGCTGACCGACAGACTCGTCGGGGCGGTCTGGTCCGGCCACCCGTACACCGGCACCAAGCTCACCCGCGAAGTGCTCGGCCGCTACCCGCTGCTGTCCTACGCGCAGTATTCCGACGACACCAACCTCGGCCGCGCTCTGCTGCGTGCGGGGGCGGTGGCCCAGGTCGGCGCGACCAGCGGCAACCTCGCGGTGCTTCCGTACGCCCTGGAGAACACCCGCATGGTCACGTTCCTGCCCGAGCGCTTGGCCCGGCACCTCGCCGAGATGGCGTTCCTGCGCATCCTGGAACCGACCTTCCAGTTGCCGCCCCTGCGCGAATTCGCGGTCTGGCACGCCGAGCGCGATGCGGATCCCGCGCACGCCTGGCTCCGTGCGCAGCTCGACCCGATCGGACGTCGCCGCGTCGCAGCACAGGCAGGCTGACGACGACGAACGCTGCGGACCGGCCCGTTCGACGGGGTCCGATCCGCAGCGTTCGAGTGGATCCGACGAGGTCAGCGTCCCGATCGACGCTGGAGGATCACCGCGATGACCACGACGAGAATCGCGACCACTCCGACCGGCGCGACCCGCGTCGCGACCGATCCCTTCGCGTACTGCATGAGGTCGAGCGGTTCGGCCTCGGGCTGCGGGGGCGCGGCCGGGGAGGGAGTCGTCGACGGCGTGGGAGGCGTCGAGGTCATCGTCGGCGCCGGTGAGGCGCTCACCGGGCTGGGCGGAACCGACTCGTTCGGCCGCAGCTGCGCGGAGTCGTCGTCCCCGGCGCCGGGCCCGACGAATGCTCCACCGGCCGGCTCGTCGCCCGAACCCGCGGCGGTGAGCGGCGGGCTCGCCGGCACGGACTCGTTGGGCTGCGACTCGGCTGCCTCAGCGGTCGCCGCGGAGGAGGAGGACACAGAGGAGGACGTGGAGGAGGCCGCCGCTTCGGGTCCGAGCTTCTTCGACAGGCAGTCCGCGAACTGCTCGAGGATCTTCCCACCGACATCCGAGATCATCCCCCGCCCGAACTGGGCGGGCTTGCCGGTGATCTTCATGTCGGTGCTCACGATGCCGTCGGTGCGGTCGCCGTCGCCGGTGAGGGTGACGGTGATGGTCGCGGCCACCGTGCCGTTGCCTCGGGTGTCCTTCGCATTGGCCTCGATGACCGCCCGGCGGGCGCTCTCGTCCTTCTCGACGTACACGCCGGTGCCCTTGAACGTGAGCGCCACCGGTCCGAGCTTCACCTTGACGGTCCCGGTGAACGTGTCGCCGTCGACCCCGGTGAGCGTCGCGCCCGGCATGCACGGCGCGACCTTCTCCGGATTCAGCAGGGCGGTCCACACCTCGTCGACCGGGGCGGGAACGGACAGTGTGTGTTCGAGTTGCATGAGGTCCTTTCCGAACAAGTGGTCCGGGATCTCGGTGTTCGGCGTGGAGACGCCTAGACCCCGGAGGCAGTGGTGACCGCTCGTTGGGTGAGTACCCGGGCGAGGTGGCTCCGATACTCGGCGTCGGCATTCCCGTCGGTCATGGGAGCCGTGCCGTCGGTGGCGAGCTCGGCGGCCTCCCGGATCGTCTCGGCCGTCGCGGGCTTACCGATCAGCGATTCCTCGACGCCGCGTGCCCGGACCGGGACGGCTGCCATGTTAGTAAGCGCGATCCTCGCCCGTTCGATGGTGTCGCCGGACGCCTGTAGGGTCGCAGCGACCCCGACGATGGACCACTGCTGGGCCGCGCGATGGAACTTCTCGTAGCGCGCAGACCAGCCCGTGTGCTTGGGAATCCGGACCTCGACGAGGATCTCTCCGGGCTCGACCGCGGTCGTGAAGAAGTCCTGGAAGAAGTCGTCCGTCGCGATGGTGCGACGCCCGGACGGACCGGCCACGGTGAAGGTCGTCTCGAGCGCCACGGCAGGCGCCGCGAGATCCCCGGCCGGGTCGGCGTGCACGAGCGACCCGCCGAACGTGCCGCGGTGCCGGATCTGGGGATCGGCGACGGTCGCCGTCGCCTCGGCCAGCAACCGTGCGTGCTCCGCGACGAGCGGGTCGTGCAGCACATCGTGGTGGGTGGTGGTCGCGCCGATCACCAGGGCGTCGCCGTCGTCGCGGATGCCCCGCAGTTCGGGGATCCTGCCGAGGTCGACGAGCACGGTCGGTGCCGCCATCCGCAGGCGCAGGACGGGCATGAGGCTCTGCCCACCGGCGATGACCTTCGCGTCCTCACCGGCCTCGGTCAGCGCGGCGACCGCTTCGTCGACGCTCGACGGGGCGACGTAGTCGAACGGGGCCGGTATCATTTCGTGCCTCCTCGGGCGTCGCGGAGCGCGTGCCAGATCCGCATCGGTGTACAGGGCATCTCGACGTCGGTGACGCCGAACGGCCGGACCGCATCGAGTACGGCGTTGACGACGGCCGGGGTGGAGGCGATGGTTCCTGCCTCGCCGACACCCTTGACACCCAGCGGATTACCGGGTGCCGGAGTGTCGGTGCGATCGGTGACGAAGGGCGGCAGATCCACCGCGGTGGGTAGCAGATACTCGGCGAACGACGAACTCAGCAACGTGCCCGACTCGTCGTGCACCGCTTCCTCGTAGAGGGCCTGGGCGATACCCTGGGCGAGTCCGCCGTGCACCTGACCCTCGACGATGAGCGGATTCACGACGTGCCCGACGTCGTCGACGCACACGTACTTGCGGATCCGCGCGTGCCCCGTCTCGGTGTCGACCTCGATGGCGCACAGGTGGGTGCCGTGCGGGAACGAGAAGTTGTCGGGATCGTAGGTCGCCTCGGAGTCGAGGTTCGGTTCGACACCGTCGGGCAGGTCGTGCGCGGCGAACACCGCGAGCGCGACGTCGGTGAGCCCGACGGACTTCGAGGTGCCCTTGACGCGGAACTGTCCTGCCTCGAAATCCAGATCGTCCTCGGAACATTCGAGCAGGTGTGCGGCGATCGGCCGGGCCTTGGCGACCACCTTCTCGGCGGCCTTCACGACCGCGATGCCGCCGACGGCGAGCGAGCGGGAGCCGTAGGTGTCGAGACCGCGCGGTGAACTCTGCGTATCGCCGTGCAGGATCTCGATGTCCTCGAACGGGATTCCGAGCCGGTCGGCGACGATCTGGCTCCACGCCGTCTCGTGGCCCTGACCGTGGGCGGACGAACCGGTGACGACCTCCACCTTGCCGGTGGGGAGCATGCGGATCGCGGCGTGCTCCCAGCCGCCGGCGCCGTAGGAGAGTGAACCGAGCACCCGCGACGGGGCCAGGCCGCACATCTCCGTGAACGTGGAGACACCGAGACCGAGCTGCACCGGGTCGTTGCGCTCGCGTCGTTCGGTCTGCTCGCGCCGTAATGCGTCGTAGTCGAACAACTCTCGGGCCTTGGCGGTCGCGGCCTCGTAGTTGCCCGAGTCGTAGGTCAGGCCCGCGACGGTGTCGAACGGGAACTCCTCGTGCTTGATCCAGTTCTTCTCGCGGAGCTCGAGGGGATCCATGGACAGTTCGACGGCGAGCTCGTCCATGATGCGTTCGATCGCGAAGGTGGCCTCGGGGCGTCCGGCGCCGCGGTAGGCGTCGGTGGGCACCTTGTTGGTGAACACGTTGGTGCAGGCGAACCGGTACGAGTCGAACTTGTAGATGCCGTTGAACATGAACGCGCCGAGGATCGGCACACCCGGGGTGACGAGACGCAGGTAGGCGCCCATATCGGCGAGCAGTTCCACCTTCAGGCCCGTGACGGTGCCGTCGCGGCGCGCGGCGAGGGTCAGCTTCTGGACCTGGTCGCGGCCGTGGTGCGCGGCGAGCATCGACTCGCTGCGCGTCTCGGTGTACTTGACGGGCTTGTGTAGGCGACGCGCGATGAGGAGCGTGAGCACCTCCTCCGGCGTGACCTGCAGCTTGCCGCCGAAACCACCGCCCACATCGGGGGCGATGACGCGCAGTTTGTGCTCGGGGAGACCGAGGGTCATCGCGAGCATCAGCTTCAGCACGTGCGGGACCTGGGTCGCCGACCACATGGTGATCTGCGAGGCGGTGGGGTCGACGACGACCGATCGCGGTTCCATGAAGGCCGGGATGAGCCGCTGCTGCCGGAAGGTCCGTTCGACGACCACCTCCGCGTCGCGGATCGCGTCCTCGACGTTGCCGCCGCTGCCGGCCTCGGCGGAGTCGAACACCCATGTCGCGCTGACGTTGGTGCCGAGATCGGGGTGGACGAGGTCGCCGTCCTGCGCCGCGCTCTCGAGATCGAGCACGACCGGCAGGTCCTCGTAGTCGACGTCGATCGCGTCGAGGGCATCGTGGGCCTCGTATGCGCTGCGGGCCACCACGACTGCGACGGCCTCACCCGCGAACCGCACGGTGTCGACGGCCAGGGCCGGGGCGTTCGGGGTCTTCATGTCCTCGGTGATCGGCCACGCGCACGGCAGGCTGCCCTGCTCCTCGGCGAGGTCGGCGCCCGTGTAGACGGCGACGACCCCCGGCTTGCCCCGGGCCTCGGAGACGTCGAGTCCGGTGATGCGGGCGTGCGCGATCGGGCTGCGCAGGATCGCGGCGTGCAGCATCCCAGGGAGCACGATGTTGTCGGTCCAGCGCGTGCGGCCGGTGATGAGGTGCTCGTCCTCCTTGCGGCGGCGTGCCCGGCCGAGTTCGGATTCGCCGGTGCCCTCGTCGGTGGTGGGATCCACGGTGCTCGTCATCGTCATACCTCCTGCGTGGCGGCCGGGTTCTCGCGCAGTCGCTGAGCGGCGTCACGCGCAGCGGCCACGATGTTCTGGTATCCGGTGCAGCGGCACAGATTTCCTTCGAGACCGTGCCGTACGTCCTCGTCGCTCGGATCGGAGTTCTCGGAGAGCAGATCGATGGTCGCCATGATCATCCCGGGCGTACAGAAGCCGCACTGCAGTGCGTGCTTCTCGCGGAACGCCTCCTGGACCGGATGCAGGCTGCCGTTCGTGGTGAGCCCTTCGACGGTGGTGACCGAGTGTCCGTCGGCCTGTACCGCGAGCATCGAGCACGACTTGACGCTGCGGTCGTCGAGCAACACGGTGCAGGCGCCGCAGTTGCTCGTGTCGCAGCCGACCACCGTGCCCACCTTCCCGAGTCGATCTCTGAGGTAGTGGACGAGAAGCAGTCGCGGTTCCACGTCGTCCGTGTACTGCGTTCCGTCTACGGTGACAGTGATGCGCATCGATCCTCCAAGTGCCTCGCGTAGCGCAGTGATACAGATCACTGACACTCTGCTGCATATCGCGCGTCGAAAGGACCCGAATCGCCGAAATCGCCTTTGGGCTCGCGTCGATCGGAAGCGGGATCGTCACGAGACACGCCGGCTGGTCGAGGCGGAGGGCGCCAAGGAACATCTGGTGCACTACACGACCAGCAAGCACGCCCTCGTCGGGATGGCGCGGGCCTTCGCCGCCGAACTCGGACAGCACGACATCCGGGTCGACAGCATCCACCCGGGCGCGGTGAACACCCCGATGGGATCCGGTTCGATGCGCGACCGCATCGCCCAGACCGCCGAGAGCAACCCCCGGCTCGGCGGCATGACCATGCCCTTCCTGAACAAGTACATGGCCGAGGCGGACGAGATCGCGAACATGGTCGCCTCGCGTCCGACGAGTCCGTCTTCGTCACCGCCCAGAGCTTCGCGATCGACGGTGGTGCTCAGTACTTCTGAGCGCCGATGTGCTCCTCGTGGGCGTGGATCGGTCCGCGTGTCTCCGCGAGGCGGCCGCCGCCCCCGCCCCAGCGCAGCGCGATGATCTCCGCGGCGATCGACACCGCGGTCTCCTCCGGGGTGCGGGCCCCGAGATCCAGACCGATCGGCGACGACAGGCGCGCCAGTTCCTCCTCGGTCAGTCCCGTCTCCCGCAGACGCTCCATCCGGTCGTCGTGTGTGCGGCGCGACCCCATCGCCCCGACGTAGGCCACGTCGAGCCGTAGGGCGACTTCGAGGAGTGGCACGTCGAACTTCGGGTCGTGGGTGAGTACCGTGATGACGGTGCGGGCGTCCACACGTCCGGCCTCGGCCTCGGCCGCGAGATAGCGGTGCGGCCAGTCGACGATCACCTCGTGGGCGCCGGGGAAGCGGGCCTCGGTGGCGAACACCCCGCGCGCGTCGCACACCGTCACCGTGTAGCCCAGGAACGAGCCGAGCCGGGCCATCGCCGACGCGAAGTCGATCGCCCCGAACACGATCAGCCGCGGCGGGGGCTGGAAGACGTTGACGAACACCGACATCCCCTCGCCGCGACGCTCACCGTCGGTGCCGTAGTGAAGGGTGCCCGAGCGTCCCACCTCGAGCAGGCCGCGCGCGTCGTCGACGACGGCGTCGTACATGCGGGACGAGGCGAGCTGTCCGTCGGCGCGGTCGCGCCACACGACCATCCGTCGTCCCCGTAACGCCGGGTCGGGATGGGCGGTGACGGTCGCGAGCGCGACGGGTTCGCCCGCGCGGACGGAGTCGAGCAGGTCGGTGAAGGCGGGGAAGGACGCGGCGTCGATCCGTTCGACGAAGACGTCGATGATGCCGCCACAGGTCAGGCCGACGGAGAACGCGTCGTCGTCGGAGACCCCGTAGCGTTGCAGCACCGGCTGCCCGCTGTCGATGACCGACCGGCCGAGTTCGTAGACGTCGCCTTCGACGCACCCGCCAGAGACGCTGCCGGTGACGGTGCCGTCCTGCGCGACCAGCATCGATGCACCCGGCCCCCGGGGCGCCGAACGGAAAGTCGAGACCACGGTGCCTACCGCGACGGCCTCCCCGTCCCGGTACCGCCGGTCGAGCTCGTCCAGAATTTCACGCACGCCGAACCTCCTCGAGAAGTTCTTCCAGTGTCGCAAGGCTGTGTCCCGCGAGCAGACGATCGATGTGCGGCAGGGCCGCGGAGATACCCGACTGGATCGGTTCGTATCCGGCGCCGCCGGCGTGCGGGTTCACCCACAGCACGCGGTGCGCGAGGCGATGCAGCTGCGCCATGCGTTCCCCGAGCTGCGAGGTGTCGCCGCGCTCCCAGCCGTCGGAGAAGATCACCACCACCGCGCCGCGCGCGAAACCTCTGCGCCCCCAGCGGTCCAGGAACGCGCCGAGCGTGTCGCCGAGACGTGTCCCGCCCGCCCAGTCCGGTACCGCACGCGAGGCCCCGGCGAGCGCGATCTGCGGGTCGCGGGCACGCAGCGCACGCGACAGGCGGGTCAGCCGCGTGCCGAGGGAGAACACCTCGGTGGACGACGGCGCGGCACGCGTGACGACGTGCGCGAACCGCAGGAGCGCGTCGGCGTAGGGACTCATCGAGCCGGACACGTCGATCAGCAACACCACCCGGCGCGGTCTCGTCGCTCGTGCCCGGTGCCGCGGCCGGACGGGTTCGCCTCCGCCCGCCAGCATGTCGCGCAGGGTGTGCCGCGGGTCCACCGGCCCGCGGCGGGAGGGCTTCGACCGCAATCCCCGACGCGTCGGGGGTCGGGGCTGCAACCGCGCGAGCAGTTCGGCGAGGTGAGCGCGTTCGGCGGTCGTCAATTCGGCCACGTCGCGGTGCCGGAGGACGTCGGTGTCGTCCGCCGCGACCTGCAGGCGTGGCGCGTCGTCACCGGAATCACCCTCGGCGCCCTCGCTGCGGGACAGCGCGGCGATCCGTGCGGTGCGGGTGCGTTGCCCGTGGGTACGCGAGCCGGTGGGGACGGTGTCGCCGAACCAGTGGACGAAGACCACGTCGTAGCGGGCCGTGTCGTCCGGTGTGCGGCACAGCGTGGCGCGGCCTGCCCAATAGACCTGCACGGGATCCCCGACGTCGACGTGTGCGAGGGCGTCGAGATAGGTGGCGGTGGCGTCGAGGGCGACGGGCAGACCGGCGGCGGCGAGGGCGCGGCAGAAGCCGGCCAACCCGGCGACCGGTCCGGGGGCGGTCGTCATCCGGCCCTCGAGAGGTCGAGTCCGGCGCGGGTGACCCGGTCGATGTCCTCGCGGTACTTCAGTACGGCACCGAGTGTCGCCGCAGCGGTCGCTGCGTCGAGGACGTCGCGGTCGAGGGCGACCAGTGCGCGCGCCCAGTCGAGGGATTCGGCGATCCCCGGTGGCTTCAGGAGGTCCTGTTCGCGGAACGAGCGCACCGCGCGGGCGATCTGTTCGGCGAGCGGGTGCCCCAGACCGGGCAGCCGCCGCTGCAGGATCGCGACCTCGCGTTCGAGATCGGGATGCTCCACCCAGTGGTACAGACAGCGGCGCTTGAGTGCGTCGTGCACCTCGCGGGTCCGATTGGAGGTGAGCACCACCAGCGGTGGGACCTCCGCGCGGATCTCGCCCAATTCGGGGATCGTCACCGCGTTCTCGTCGAGCAACTGGAGTAGGAAGGCCTCGAACTCGTCGTCGGCGCGGTCGATTTCGTCGACGAGCAGCACGCACGGTGAGTCGGTGAGCGCCTGCAGCAACGGGCGGACGAGGAGATAGCGCTCCGTGTAGAGGGAACGCTCGGCGGTGTCCGCATCGAGCACACCGTCGCTCGCCGCTTCGAGCGAGCGCAGATGGAGCAACTGCCGGGGAAAATCCCAGTCGTAGAGGGCCTGCGAGGCGTCGATGCCCTCGTGGCACTGCAACCGGACCATCGGCAGATCCAGGGCCTGAGCGAGAGCCGCTGCGAGCGAAGTCTTCCCGGTTCCGGGTTCGCCTTCGCAGAAGAGCGGCCGGCCCATACGCATCGCAAGGAAGACGACGGTCGCCAGTCCGTCGTCGGCGAGATATCCCGTGGTCTCGAGAGCAGCCGAGAGTTTCTCGGGTGAATCGATACGTGTTGCGTCGCCGGTCATGAAGCGAGCCTAGATGCTCACCCGCTTCCCGACCGGCGACTGCGACAACTATCGGATCAACCGTCGGCGTGCGCGAGCGGCGCGAACTCGCCGGTGAACAGTGTTGCGCATCCGGGGCACAACGTCGTGGGATGGATGGCCCAGCCGTTCATCTGGGCATAGAGCTCTGCCTGCAGTTTGCTCTGTGCGGCAGTGCGGTAGCAGTGATCGCAATGGTCGCAACGGAAGACCCACCGGCCACCGGAGATCGGGTCGCGGTGCGGCGTCATGTCCACCTCGATATCAACAACTCGGTATCGGCGAATCGATGTCGTGGAATGGTCGGATCGTGCCGGTTCCTCTCAGGGAACCGACTTGCCCATGACGCGGGCCCACCATCCGTCCAGCGGGCTCGGATCGGGCCAGCGGATCGTATCGTCTGCGATGTAGTTCGGCCGGGATGCCGTGTCCTGCTGTCCCTGTCCGGTATTCGGTGAATCGTGCTGTGCATTGCGCACTGAGGTCACCCCTTATTGCTATCGGTGCGTCACTTGGCGGACGCACTCCTACGCACCTCTGAGGCGTTCTTGAATCTTAGCCCGGTTCTCCTGAACCGGCCCGGTCTTTCTGCTGTTTGCGCAGGTAGAGGAGGTCTAGGAAGTATGTGGCGGGGGAGGGGGCCTGCTGTCCAGAGTGGAGCGCAGGCGGTCGTTGTCCTCCTTGAGGGCCGCGTTGTTCGCCTCGAGTTCGAGGATCCGGGCGATTCCGGCGATATTGATTCCCGAGCCCACCAGTTCGACGATTCGTTGGACGATCTCGAGATCGTTGTCGCTGTAGCGGCGCGTTCCGCCTGCTGTCCGTTCGGGGTGCAGCAGCCCTCGGCGTTCGTACAGGCGCAAGGTCTGCGGGTCGAGTCCCGACAGTTCGGCGGCCACCGAGATGCCGTAGACCCCGCGCCGGGCGCGTAACGGATCTGGCGTCATCGTTTCCTCCGGAGTCGGTGTTCTCGGGTCGCGCCGCGGTCACCCGCGGCCTTGACCGAACCTTATCACAGGGCCATAATAAATCTGTGTCTACAGACACAGATAATCGAACAGAGTGTGGCCGTCACGAACGGCCGGACAGTCGGAGGTGACAGACCGATGTTGATGCGCACCGACCCGTTCCGCGATATCGATCGCTTCACGCAGCAGGTGCTCGGGACCATGGCACGGCCCGCGGTGATGCCGCTCGATGCATGGCGAGAAGGCGACCGTTTCGTCGCCGAGTTCGATCTCCCGGGCGTCGACGCCGACTCGATCGACCTCGATGTCGAACGCAACGTGCTCACTGTGCGCGCGGAACGTCCGGAAGTCGACCGGGACAAGGAATTCGTCTCGACCGAGCGGCCGAGAGGTGTCTTCACTCGTCGACTGTTCCTCGGTGACACCCTCGACACCGATCGGATCGAAGCGCAGTATCGCGGTGGTGTTCTGCGCGTGACGATTCCGGTCGCAGAGAAGGCGAAGCCCCGCAAGATCTCCGTGATCGACGCGGAAAGCAACGGACAGGCCGCGATCGAGAAGTGAACCGCTACGACGAACCGGGCCCGGGAACCATCCCGGGCCCGGTTCGGCTGCGTCCACTACGGTTTGAGTCCGATCTTGATGGCGCCGTCCTGCTTCTTCTGGAAGATCTCGTACGCGTGAGGCGCGTCGTCGAGCGGGAGGCGGTGGGTCGCGAAGTCGTCGACCCCCAACGGATCCTCGTCGGTCAGCAGCGGCAGGATCTCCGGGACCCAGTTCAACACGTTGGCCTGACCCATGTGGAGACGGATCTGCTTGTCGAACAGGGTGAGCATCGGCATCGGATCCGCCGCCCCGCCGTACACACCGCTCAACGAGATCGCGCCACCACGCCGCACGACGTCGATCGCGGTGTACAGCGCGTGGAGACGGTCCACTCCGGCCTTCTCCATGAACGGCTCGGCGATCGCCGACGGCAGGAAACCGGCGGCACTCTGGGCGAGCTTCGCGACGGGCGAGCCGTGCGCCTCCATACCCACGGCGTCGATCACAGAATCGGTGCCGCGCCCGTTCGTCATGTCACGGATCATGTCGCCGGGGTTGTTGTCGACCTCGCGCAGATCGACGACCTCGATACCGCGGGACGCCGCGCGGGCCAGTCGCTCGGGAACCATGTCCACGCCGATCACGCGAGCACCCTTGTGCGCCGCGATGCGGGCGGCCATCTCACCGATGGGGCCGAGGCCGAGCACCGTGACGCTGCCGCCGTCGGGGATCTCCGCGTACTCGACGGCCTGCCAGGCGGTGGGCAGCACGTCGGAGAGATAGACGAAACGGTCGTCAGCCGGCCCTTCCGGGACCTTGATGTGGGTGGCGTCGGCGTGAGGTACACGCAGGTATTCGGCCTGCCCGCCGGGCACGCTGCCGTAGAGCTTCGAGTAGCCGAACAGCGCGGCACCGGTGCCCTCCTCACGGACCTGCGTGGTCTCACATTGCGAGTGCAGGCCGTGGGAACACATGAAGCACTGGCCGCAACACACCTGGAAGGGGATCACCACCCGGTCGCCGGGCTTCAGTTTCGTGACACCGGAGCCGACCTCCTCGACGATGCCCATCGGTTCGTGACCGAGGATGTCGCCGGGAGTCATGAAGGCTCCCAACACCTCGTACAGGTGCAGGTCGGAGCCGCAGATGTTGGTGGTGGTGACGCGGATGACGGCGTCACCGGCCTCCTGGATCGTCGGATCGGGCACCGTATCGACGCTCACGTTGCGGCGCCCTTGCCATGTCACTGCCTTCATGTCGCTCCTCGGTTCCTCGGGTGCAGGAATGTCGGGCCGTGCCCGGCACGTGTCCCTCGATGCCTACCCCCGCTCGGCGCGGGCAAACGCTGCCCGCGAGCGGGTCCCTGCCGCGCCGCACATGTTTGCGCGTGCCGGAGGAGAGGTATGTCGCCACAGAATCGAATCACCGCGACACATGTCTGTGGCCGCTCTTGCGGGAGCGCAGCCGCACAGAAGGAGGTCAGGTGACCACTTCGGACCCCGAACACCACGGAAGCCAGGATCCCGAACCTTCGCGCACCCCGGATCTCGAGCCCGGTGGCGGCGTGGCGCCCGGATCGACGCCCCCGGACTCGGGGACGACGTCCGGGCTGTCCGCTCCGGAACCGGACACGAGAAAGCGATTCCCCATCAGCGGGTGGCTCACGCTGCTCGCCGTCGCGGTGATCGTGATCATCTTCGTGGTCGCGATCTTCGGCATCCTGTCCTGACGGTTCGGCCCGAGCCGCCCCGCGGAGTTTCTCGTCAGCGTCCGCGACGCGGTAGCCGCACGACCTGCACGAAGAATTCGTCGATCTGCTTCACGGCACCGATGAACTGGTCGAGATCGACCGGCTTGGTGACGTACGCATTGGCGTGCAGCTTGTAGCTGCGGAGAATGTCCTCCTCGGCCGACGAGGTCGTGAGCACCACGATCGGGATGTCGGACAGTTCCGGATCGGACTTGATCTTCGTCAGCACCTGCCGGCCATCGTACTTCGGCAGGTTCAGGTCGAGCAGGATCAGATCCGGGCGCGGCGCACCCTCGTGGTCGCCCCGGCGGTACAGGAAGTCGAGTGCTTCCGCCCCGTCGCGGACGACGTGTAGGGCGTTGCCGATCTTGTTGTCCTCGAATGCTTCACGGGTCATCAGCTCGTCGCCGGGATCGTCCTCGACCAACAGGACGTCCACCGGTCGGGCAGCGGGATAGGTCACGATCGTGCTCCTCATGACGTTGTCCCCTGCTTCTGCTCGACGGGGCGTGATGCGGTTCCGAGGGTGAAGCAGATTCGAGTGCCCTCGGTATGAGTATCGCCGTACTCGGTGTCGATCCAGATTCTTCCCGCGTGATACTCGACGATTTTCTTGCTCAGCGCCAGTCCGATACCGGTGCCCTGGTAATCGTCGCGAGGATGCAGCCGCTGGAAGATGACGAACACCTTCTCGGCGTACTCGCTGTCGATCCCGATGCCGTTGTCGGTGACGCAGAAGTGCCACCGCGGACCGTCCGACTCGTCCTCGGCCTTTTCGCACTCGATCCTGATCACCGGGGTGCGATCGGGATGGCGGAACTTGATGGCGTTGCCGACCAGGTTCTGCCACAGCATCGTCAGCAGAGTGGGGTCACCGGTGAGCTCGGGGAGGTCGTCGGGGCGTTCGATCTGCGCCTGTGACTCCTCGATGGAGGCGGAGAGGTTGAACAACGCCTTCTCGAGCGGTCGGCCGAGGTCGACCCGGACGTAGGCGTCGTGGACGCGTCCGACCCGGGAGAAGGCGAGCAGATCGCTGATCAGCACCTGCATCCGTTTCGCGCCGTCCACGGCGTATTCGACGTACTGCCGTCCGCGATCGTCGAGGACGTCGCCGTACCGCTTCTCGAGCAGCTGGCAGAAGGACGCGACCTTCCGCAGCGGTTCCTGCAGGTCGTGCGATGCGACGTAGGCGAACTGTTCGAGTTCGGTGTTCGAGCGGCGGAGTTCCTCGGCCTGGGCATCGAGATCCTCGGTCTGTTTCGCGAGCAGGGTCTGCTGCTTCCGGGAGTCCGCCAACGCGTCCGCGATACGACCGCGCATCGTCTCGACGTCGAGGGCGAGTGCCCGGATGTCCTTCGGTCCCTGGGGGTATATGTGCTGGTAGAAGTTCTCCTCCAGCGCGACCCGGCGACTGGCGTTGCGGAGTTTGCTGAGCGGCACGGCGACGAGATTGTGGACGAGGGCCACCATCGCGAGGCCGGTGAGGATGAACGTGATCACCATGGCGATCAGGACCGAGTTGCGGATCGTCCGGGACTGCACGAGATCGTCGAGGTTCTCTTCGAGCACACGGGAGAGCGCGCTGTTCTCCTGGACGAACATCGACCGGATCTCACCGAAGGTCAGCCGGTCCTCCTCTGCCAGGTTCGCATCGACGGGGCGCGGCTGCCCGGGCACGACTGTGGCGATGATCGGCTCTGCATATTGCGTCTGCCACTGCCGGGCGGTGGCGTCGATGGAGTCGATGTCGGCGAGGAGCTCGGGATGGTCGGCGAGGAGTTCACGGAGGCGATCGAGGGCGACCTGCTGATCGGCTCGGCCGGCGCGATACGGCCCGAGGAAGATCGGGTCGGTCGTGAGCGCATACCCGCGGACCGCGGTCTGCTGATCGAGCAATGAGATCTGCAGCCGGTAGGACTCCGTCATCGCGGGCTGGATCCGCCCGGTCACCTCGTCGGTGATCTGCACGGTGCGCTGGATGAAGATTCCGCCCACGATCGAGCCGAGGACGGCGAAGACCGCGAGGACCGCGAACGCGACCTGGAACCAGCTCTGCACGACCAGCCGCGACGAGAACCGCTCGATGCGCGGTTCGGGAACCGAAGGATCCCTCATCGCCGCACCGTCGCTCCGACCTCGGCGGAACGCACGATACCGATCACATCCACCCCAGCTTCCCGGCCCGTGCCCGATTCGCGCCTACGGGCGACGAATCCCGACGGCGGTGCGGTCCCGAACCTGTCGGTCTGCGAACACACGTATGGACGGGCTGTCTGTTGAACCCGAATGCGAACTGTAGCCGACCGGTGGAGCCGTTCCGATCCGGCCACGGGCCGAACCGGCTGCACCGAGTGCCGGAACGCGACTAGGGTCGGTCGCATGACACGACGAGTGAGTGTGTGGGGTGGCGCGTTCTGGCTCAGTCGGAAGGTTCGCGAGTAGGCGCTCGATGCAGCCCGCGAACTGGAGGAGCTCGGGTACTCCCGGTTGTGGACGTCCGGCGGATTCAAGGACGGCTTCCCCTCCGTCTACGGTGAACTGCTCGCGGCGACGACGACGCTCGAGCTGGCGAGCGGCATCATCAGCATCTGGCACGCCGACCCGGAGACCACGGCGGCTGCGGTCGCCGATCTGGAGTCGCGGTATCCCGGTCGTTTCCTGCTGGGCGTCGGAACGAGTCACGCTCCCGTCGTCGACGCGCGGGAGAACACCAGCTACACCAAGCCCTACAGCCGGATGGTCGAGTACCTCGACGGCCTCGATGTGGCGTCGACGCCGGTGCCCACCGATCGCAGGGTCCTCGCGGCGCTCGGCCCGCGCATGCTGAAGCTGTCCGCCGAGCGCGCGGCAGGAGCCCATCCGTACTTCGTTCCGCCCGCGCACACGGCGGTTGCGCGTGAGGCCCTCGGCTCGGAGCCGTTGCTCGCGCCCGAGGTGGCCGTCGTCCTCGAAACCGACGAGACCGTTGCGCGTTACATCGCCCGCGAGTACATGCGCGGTTATCTCGCGCTGCCGAACTACTCGAACAACCTGCGTCGTCTCGGGTATACCGACGAGGACCTCGCCGACGGTGGCAGCGACGGCCTGATGGACGTGCTCATCCCGTGGGGCGATCTCGACAGCGTCGTCGCCGGCATCGAGAAGCACTACGCCGCCGGTGCCGACGAGGTCGCCATCCAGGTGCTCACCGCGGATCCGTTCACCTTCCCGAGCGAGGGCTACCGGCAGCTCGCGTCCGCGCTGCTGAGCTGAGGCCACCGAACCCCGAGGTCACCGGATCGGTGTGGCCGCTCAGATCGGCCGCACCGTGAGGATCTGGGACATCGTGCCGATCGGTCCGGTCGCATCGTGCAGCACCGTGCTCGTCAGGCCGACGCCGTCGGCGCCGAACGAGACCGACGTATCGAAGCCGACCCATTCACCGCGGGGTTCGGCGAACAGGTGCGCGGTCAGGTCGACGTTGGGGAAGGCGACCGTTCTCGGATCGGCACGCACCGCCATGCCGTTGGCGATGTCGAACAGGCCGGCCGTGGCGGCGAGATCGCTGACCTTCTCGCCCTCCACGAGCGGGAGACCGGTGCGCACCCAGAACGAGGCCCGTCCGGGTGCGGTCGAGACGCGGCGCACCTCCACCGAGTCGATGAATCCTCCCGGCCACAGCGTCGTCGGGTCCCAGGGTTCGCAGTCCTCGGGCGTCGGAATCGGCTGCAGCGTGGTGCCGGCGATCTCCGCGGTGGGACGGGTCTGCATCAGCCACGCGCGCGCACGCACGATCGCGCGCCCGTCGTAGGCGAGGGTCGCTTCCACGAGTTCGATGGTGCGTCCGGGCCGCAGGACCTCGACCGTCGTGACGACGGGACCGACGGGCACGGTGCCGAGGATGTCGTACGACAGGCGTCCGATCGTGAGGTCGTCGTCGCGCCGCGCGTCGCGGTCGCATTCGACGACGTGGGCGATCAGCCCGAGAGCGGGAGCGATGTGCTGCTCCGCCTCGTTCCACGCCCCACCGACATGTTCGGTGGCGCGGAAGGAGGTCGGGCCGAGTCGTTCGAAGTAGCTCATGCGGTCTCCGTTCGTGACGGCTCTGCCGCGAGAGCCGAGGGGGTCGCGGCGAGAGCTGCCAGTGCCATGCGTCGCAGCACCGCGCGGGTGCCTTCGGGGGAACGCGGGTCGGCGCTGTGCGGTGTCGAGTTGATGAGTCCGAAGGTCGCGTGCGCCATCGTGCGCGCATCGGATTCGGGCAGTGCGGGGTCGATGCGGCGCAGGGCGTCGACCCAGATCTCGACGTAGCGACGCTGGGTCACCCTCACCTCCCGCTGCCCCTCGTCGGGGAGGGACGTGAACTCGCGGTCCTGCACGCGGATGAGATCGGGCTCGCCCAGCGCGAAGTCGAGATGGAAGTCGACCAGGCCCTCGAGGGCGTCGCGCGGGTCGGGCGTCGTCTCGGCGACCTGCGTGCCACCTGCGAGGAGGCGGCGGCTGATCTCGACGAGGATCTCGACGAGCAGGGCGTCCTTGTTGAGGAAGTGTCGGTACACGGCGGGACCGCTGATCCCCACGGCCGCACCGAGATCCTCGAGGCGGACCCCGGGGAATCCGCGTTCGGCGATCAGGTGCGCCGCGGCACGCAGGAGGTCCCGTCGGCGTTCCGCCTTGGCGAGGCTACGCCGCGTCGGGCGTCCCGATGCGGTCGAGACGTCGATCGCGGACTCGGTCATGAAAATCTCCGCTCGGTGTGGTCTGGACAACTCGGTTAATCATAACTAACCTAGATTTCAGTTAATGGCGATTAGTCGATCTACCGAGGATGGTGTCCGTGACAACCGCTGAGACGGCCTCGACAACCAGCCGCGACCAGCACGAACAGCTGGTCGGAGAGCTCCGAGACAAGCTCGCTGCCGCAGCCCTGGGTGGCAGCGAGAAAGCCCGGGAGCGGCATGTCGCCCGCGGCAAGCTGCTTCCCCGCGACCGCGTGGACGAACTGCTCGACACGGGCAGCCCGTTCCTCGAACTGTCGCCCCTCGCCGCCGACGGCATGTACGACGACGAGTGCCCCGGCGCCGGCATGATCGCCGGCATCGGCCGCGTCGCCGGCCGCGAGTGCGTGATCGTCGCGAACGACGCCACCGTCAAGGGTGGCACCTACTATCCGATCACGGTCAAGAAGCATCTGCGGGCGCAGGAAGTCGCGCTGCAGAACAACCTGCCGTGCCTGTACCTCGTCGACTCCGGTGGCGCCTTCCTGCCGCGGCAGGACGAGGTCTTCCCCGACCGCGAGCACTTCGGCCGCATCTTCTACAACCAGGCCACCATGAGCGCCAAGGGGATTCCGCAGATCGCCGCGGTCATGGGCTCGTGCACCGCCGGCGGCGCCTACGTCCCCGCCATGAGCGACGAGGCCGTCATCGTCCGCAACCAGGGCACCATCTTCCTCGGTGGCCCGCCGCTGGTGAAGGCCGCGACCGGCGAGGTCGTCACCGCCGAAGAGCTCGGCGGCGGCGACCTGCACTCGAAGGTCTCCGGCGTCACCGACCACCTGGCCGAGGACGACCGCGACGCGCTGCGCATCGTGCGAGACATCGTCTCCACCTTCGGTCCGCGCAACCCGCGTCCGTGGGACGTCGAACCCACCGTCGAACCCGAGGCCGACCCCACCGAGCTGTACGACGTGGTGCCCACCGACTCGCGCATCCCCTACGACGTGCACGAGGTCATCGACCGTGTGGTCGACGGCGCCGGCGGTGACGGCCATGAATCCAGCAGCTTCCACGAGTTCAAGGCCGAATACGGCAAGACTCTCGTCACCGGCTTCGCACGCATCCACGGCCACCCGGTCGGCATCATCGCGAACAACGGCGTGCTCTTCGGCGAATCCGCCGTCAAGGGAGCGCATTTCATCGAACTGTGCGACAAGCGCTCGATCCCGCTGGTGTTCCTGCAGAACATCTCCGGCTTCATGGTCGGCCGCGACTACGAGGCCGGCGGCATCGCCAAGCACGGCGCGAAGATGGTCACCGCGGTCGCGTGCGCGCGGGTGCCGAAGCTGACCGTCGTCATCGGCGGCTCGTACGGCGCCGGCAACTACTCGATGTGCGGTCGCGCGTATTCGCCTCGCTTCCTGTGGATGTGGCCCAACGCCCGCATCTCCGTCATGGGTGGCGAGCAGGCCGCCTCGGTGCTGGCCACGGTGCGCTCCGACCAGCTCGATGCCTCGGGCAATCCCTGGACGGCCGAGCAAGAGGAGGAGTTCAAGGCTCCGATCCGCGCCCAGTACGAGGAACAGGGCAATCCCTACTACTCGACCGCGCGCCTGTGGGACGACGGCATCATCGATCCCGCAGACACCAGAAAAGTTCTCGGACTGGCACTGTCGGTGTGCGCCAACGCCCCGCTCGAGCCGGTCTCCTACGGCGTCTTCCGGATGTGAGTGCACCCATGACTGATACGACTCGGATCGACACGGTGTTGGTCGCCAACCGCGGTGAGATCGCGGTGCGCGTCATCCGCACCCTGAAGGCGATGGGCATCCGCTCGGTCGCCGTGTTCAGCGAGGCCGACCGCGACGCCCGGCACGTGCAGGAGGCCGACACCGCGGTGCTGCTCGGACCTGCGGCGGCGCGCGAGAGCTATCTGGTGATCGACAAGGTCATCGACGCGGCGCTCGCCACCGGTGCACAGGGCATCCATCCCGGCTACGGATTCCTTTCGGAGAATTCGGCTTTCGCCGCCGCGTGCGCCACTGCCGGTATCGCCTTCCTCGGCCCGTCCGCCCACGCCATCGAGACCATGGGCGACAAGATCACCGCCAAGGCCGCGGTGTCGGAGTTCGGCGTTCCCGTCGTGCCCGGCATCTCCCGGCCCGGACTGAGCGACGACGAACTGATCGCGGGCGCCGAGGAAGTCGGCTATCCCGTGCTCGTCAAGCCGTCCGCCGGTGGTGGCGGCAAGGGCATGCGCCTCGTCGAGGACCCGAAGGATCTGCCCGCCGCGCTCGAATCCGCCCGTCGCGAAGCGGCGTCGGCGTTCGGTGACGACACCCTCTTCCTCGAACGGTTCGTCCAGCGCCCCCGGCACATCGAGGTCCAGGTCCTCGCCGACGCGCACGGCAACGTCGTCCACCTCGGCGAGCGCGAGTGCAGTCTCCAGCGGCGGCACCAGAAGGTCATCGAGGAAGCGCCCTCGCCGCTGCTCGACGAGGCCACCCGCGCCCGCATCGGTGAGGCCGCGTGCAACACCGCGCGCAGCGTCGACTACACCGGCGCCGGCACCGTCGAGTTCATCGTCTCCGCCGACAAGCCGGACGAGTTCTTCTTCATGGAGATGAACACCCGACTGCAGGTCGAGCATCCGGTCACCGAGATGGTCACCGGCCTCGACCTCGTCGAGTGGCAGGTGCGTATCGCCGCGGGCGAGCCGCTCGGCTTCACCCAGGACGACATCACCCTCACCGGCCACGCGATCGAGGCCCGCGTCTACGCCGAGGATCCGGCTCGTGGCTTCCTTCCGACCGGCGGTGAGATCGTCGATGTCGTCGAGCCTTTCGGGGCGAGCGCAGCGACGGGGAACGTCACCGGTCCCCGCGTGCGCGTCGACTCCGGCATCCGCGCCGGCACCGTGGTCGGCAGCGACTACGACCCGATGCTCGCCAAGGTCATCGCCCACGCCGACGACCGCGCCGGAGCGCTGCGCCGCCTCGACCGGGCGCTCGCGCAGACCGCCGTGCTCGGCGTCGTCACCAACGTCGACTTCGTGCGGTTCCTGCTCGCCGACGACGACGTGATCGCCGGCGCGCTCGACACCGGCCTGCTCGACCGTCGACTCGGCGACTACACCGCCCCCACGACCGCCGATTCCACGCTCGTCGCCGCGGCGATCCTGCGGTGGCTCGACCGCTGGGCGGGCGAGATCACCGATCCGTGGGCGGTGCCCGACGGATGGCGCGTCGGTGCCCACCGGCCCGTCACGTCGCGGCTCACCTCCGGCGACCGCACCGCACATGTGCGCCTGACCGGAACTCCGGCGGCCGGTGTCGCCGAGGTCGAGGACGGCGAGACCTACCGGTTCAGCGCCGTGCTGCACGGCTCCGCTCTGGCGGTCGTGCTCGACGGCCGGCGTCACAGCTACCGCGTCGGCGAATCCGACGGTGCGGTCTGGCTTTCCGACGGCCACGGCAGCGTCGCCGTCCGCGAGGTGCGCGAGGCATCGGTGCGCGGCGGCGACGCCCACGCCGGCGACGCCGACATCACGAGCCCGATGCCCGGCGCCGTCATCGCGGTGTCCGTCGCCCCCGGCGACACCGTCACGGCCGGGCAGACGCTCGTCGTCGTCGAGGCCATGAAGATGGAACATTCGCTCACCGCCCCCATCGACGGCACCGTCGAACTGTTCGCGGCAGCCGGTGAGCAGGTCAAGGTCGATCAACTTCTCGTGCGAATCACCCCGCACGCCGACACGGAAGAGACAAAGTGATGACGGAATACCTGGCCACGGGCCAACTTCCCGACGAGTACGAGCAGCTGCGCAAGACGGTCGCCGACTTCGCCCGCACGGTGGTCGCGCCGGTCGCCGCCAAGCACGACGCCGAGCACTCGTTCCCCTACGAGGTCGTGCAGGGCATGGCCGAGATGGGCCTGTTCGGCCTGCCGTTCCCCGAGGAGTACGGCGGCATGGGCGGCGACTACTTCGCGCTGTGCCTCGCGCTCGAGGAACTCGGCAAGGTCGACCAGTCCGTCGCCATCACCCTCGAGGCCGGTGTCTCACTCGGCGCGATGCCGATCTACCGCTTCGGCAACGAGAAGCAGAAGCAGGAGTGGCTGCCGCAGCTCGCGAGCGGCCGCAACCTCGCGGCCTTCGGGCTCACCGAACCGGGTGCGGGCAGCGACGCCGGAGGCACCAAGACCACCGCCAAGCTCGAGAACGGCGAGTGGATCATCAACGGCAACAAGCAGTTCATCACCAACTCCGGCACCGACATCACCTCGCTCGTGACCGTCACCGCCGTCACCGATGTGCGGGAGAACGGCAAGAAGGAGATCTCCACGATCCTCGTGCCGACCTCCACGCCGGGCTTCACCGCCGAACCCGCCTACAACAAGGTCGGCTGGAACGCCTCCGACACGCATCCGCTCACCTTCGCCGACGTGCGGGTGCCCGAGGAGAACCTCCTCGGCGAGCGGGGCCGCGGCTACGCCAACTTCCTGCGCATCCTCGACGAGGGCCGCATCGCCATCGCCGCGCTGTCGACCGGCGCCGCGCAGGGCTGCGTCGACGAATCGGTGAAGTACGCCAAGGAGCGCGAGGCGTTCGGCAGCCCGATCGGCAACAACCAGGCCATCGCCTTCAAGATCGCCCGCATGGAGGCACGTGCGCACGCCGCACGCACCGCCTACTACGACGCCGCCGCCGCGATGCTCGCCGGCAAGCCGTTCAAGAAGCAGGCCGCCGTCGCCAAGCTCGTCGCGTCCGAGGCCGCGATGGACAACGCGCGCGACGCGACGCAGATCCACGGTGGCTACGGCTTCATGAACGAGTACGCCGTGGCGCGCCACTACCGCGACAGCAAGATCCTCGAGATCGGTGAGGGCACCACCGAGGTGCAGCTCATGCTCATCGGACGGGAGCTGGGACTGTGAGCGAGACCGACACCACCGTGGAGAAGCGGATCGTCCAGCGTGGTCTGTGGTTCGAGGAGTTCGAACTCGGCGCGATCTACGAGCACCGCCCCGGCCGGACGATCACCGAGGCCGACAACACGCTGTTCACGACGCAGACGATGAACACGCAGGCGCTACACCTCGACGCCGCATACGCTGCCGAGACGAGTTTCGGTGAGCGTCTGGTCAATTCGATGTTCACGCTCTCGACGCTCGTGGGACTGTCGGTCGCCCAGCTCACGCAGGGCACGATCGTCGCGAATCTCGGGTTCTCCGAGATCTCCTTCCCCAAGCCGTTGTTCCACGGCGACACGCTCTACGCCGAGACGAAGATCGTCGACAAGCGCGAGTCGAAGAGCCGGCCGGGGGAGGGCATCGTCACCCTCGAACACACCGGTCGCAACCAGCACGGCGATGTCGTCGCCGTCGCCGTGCGCAAGACCCTGGTCCAGAAGAGGCCCACGACATGACCTGGGAACTCCCCGGCCCCGCATGGCTTTTCTGTCCCGCCGATCGTCCGGAGCGCTACGCCAAGGCCGCTGAGCGTTCGGACGTGGTGATCATCGACCTCGAGGATGCCGTCGCGCCGGCCGACAAGCCGGCGGCCCGTGAGGCGCTGATCGCCACTCCGCTCGACCCCGAACGCACCGTGGTGCGGGTCAACCCGGTGGGCACGGCCGACCACGAGGCCGATCTCGAGGCACTGCGCCGCACGTCGTACACGCGGGTCATGCTGCCCAACTGTGAGAGCGGCGACGAGGTGCGCTCGCTCGCACCGCTCGAGGTGGTCGCGCTCATCGAGTCGCCCCTCGGGGTGCTCGCGGTGGAGGACATCGCCGTCGCCGAGAACACCCTCGGAATGATGTGGGGTGCCGAGGATCTCGTCGCCGGACTCGGTGGCAACGCGAGCCGTCACGCCGACGGGACGTACCGCGCGGTCGCGCAACACGCCCGGTCGGTGACCCTGCTCGCCGCGAAGGGTCACGCCCGCTGGGCGCTCGACTCGGTGTACCTGAACATCAAGGACACCGACGGCCTGTACGAGGAGGCGCTCGACGCCGTGGCGGTCGGATTCGACATCAAGGTGTCGATCCATCCGAGCCAGGTCGACGTCGTCCGCCGGGCGTACGCGCCCACCCCCGAGGAGGAGGCGTGGGCGCGGCGCGTTCTCGAGGCCGCCGAATCGGAACGCGGCGTCTTCGATTTCGAAGGGAAGATGGTCGACGCCCCGGTGCTGCGCCACGCCGAACGCGTGCTGCAGCGCGCGTCGGCCGCCGCCTCGGCATGACCGCGTGTCACCGGGGACGGTGACGCAACAACTGAGTGAGACGGTGGGCGCTGTCGAGCAGCGCCTCACCGAGTTCGGGCACACGATCGGGCCGGAACCGGCTCTCCACGCCGGTCAGACTCAACGCCCAGGTCGGGGCGCCGCGGTGATCGAACACCGCGGCGCCCATTCCCCAACTGCCCTCGACGATCAGTGCCGGATTGACGGCGTAGCCGGTCAGCCGTGTCGTCTCGATCCGTTTCTCCAGTGCGGGTCGCGCGTGGTCCGGTCCCCAATCCTGCGTGAGATCCACCCGCGACAGATGCGCCTCGATCTCCTGATCGGGCATGTGCGCGAGGATCGCAAGCCCCGCCGACGCCACCCCGAGCGGGAACCGGATCCCGATGTGGAGCACGTGCGAACGCAGCGGGAAGCTGCCCTCCTCCATCGCCAGACAGACCGTCTCGTCGCCCCGCCGCGCGGAGAGGAAGGCGCTCTCGCCGGTCGCGCGCGCCAGATCGCGCAGCACGTCGCCCGCGAGGTCGGTGATGTCGTAGCGCACGGAGGCGAGCGATCCCAGCAGGTAGAGCTCGGGTCCGAGGGCCCAGCGTCCCGACGCCGGATCCCGGTCGACGAGCCCCTCGTCGGCGAGCGAGCTGAGCAGCCGGTGCACCGTGGGCCGGGCGAGATCGGTGGTGCGGGCGACCTCCGAGGTCGTCACCCCTTCCGGTTCGTGCGACGAGACGGTGCGCAGCAGGGCGGCGATCCGCGCGACCAGTTGACCCCGTGCATCGGACGACATGCCTCGATTCTACGTCCACTCAGTGAACGCATATAGCGTCTCTGTTCGATGAACGATCAATTTCAGAGAGATTCCGGCAGGTACTTGTGTTCGCCACCTGCAGACTCTTTAGTAGAAACCAAGCATGCGACTGCGTTCATCCAGTGGACGTGATTCGTCCAGCGGAGCCCGGCGGCTCCCCCGGAAACCCGAGAGGTGAGAGTTGGCAACGAAAGTGTTCGAGACGGCGGCGGAGGCCGTCGCCGACATCCGTGACGGTGCGACGCTCGCGGTGGGCGGATTCGGACTGTGCGGTATCCCCGACATCCTGATCCGGGCCATCGCCGACGCCGGGGCCACCGACCTCGAGGTGTTCTCCAACAACTGCGGTGTCGACGGCCACGGTCTCGGAATCCTGCTGGGCAGCAAGCGCATCCGCCGGGTCACCGCGTCGTATGTCGGGGAGAACAAGGAATTCGCCCGGCAGTACCTCTCGGGTGAGCTCGAGGTCGAGCTGACCCCGCAGGGCACCCTCGCCGAGAAGCTCCGCGCCGGTGGCGCAGGCATCCCCGCCTTCTTCACCCCCGCCGGCGTCGGCACGCCCATCTCGCAGGGCGGACTGCCGTGGAAGTACCACGCCGACGGTTCGGTCGCCGTGGCGTCGCCGGCGAAGGAGATCCGCGAGTTCCGCGGCAAGCGGTACGTGCTCGAGGAGTCCATCACCGCCGACTTCTCGCTCGTGCACGCCCTCAAGGGCGACACCGAGGGCAACCTGGTGTTCAACAAGGCCGCGATGAACTTCAACCCGCTCGCCGCGATGGCCGGCCGCGTGTGCATCGCCCAGGTCGAGGAACTCGTCGAGCCGGGCGAGATCGATCCGGGCGAGGTGCACCTGCCGGGAATCTTCGTGAACCGGCTCGTGCACACCGGTGTCCAGGACAAGCAGATCGAAAAGCGCACCGTCAGCGCCGCGAAGGGAGCGTAGAACATGACCACAGCTGTCGAGACACTCGGCTGGACGCGCACACAGATGGCCGCGCGCGCCGCGCAGGAACTCGCGCCGGGGGAGTACGTCAACCTCGGTATCGGCCTGCCGACCCTGATCCCCAACTACCTGCCCGAGGGTGTGCACGTCACCTTGCACAGTGAGAACGGCATCCTCGGCACCGGGCCGTACCCCACCGAGGACTCGGTCGATCCCGACCTGATCAACGCCGGCAAGGAGACCGTGACGGTCAACTTCGGCGCTGCCTTCTTCGACTCGGCGCTGAGCTTCGGCATGATCCGCGGCGGCCACATCGACACCGCCGTGCTCGGCGGCATGGAGGTCTCGGCCACCGGCGATCTGGCCAACTGGATGGTGCCCGGAAAGATGGTCAAGGGCATGGGCGGGGCGATGGACCTCGTCCACGGCGCCCGCACGGTCATCGTGCTCATGGAGCACACGGACAAGCAGGGCAACCCGAAAATCGTCTCGGAGTGCTCGCTGCCGCTCACCGGTGAGGGCGTGGTCCAGCGCATCATCACCAACCTCGCGGTGATCGACGTGACCGCCGACGGCCTCGTCCTGACCGAGTGTGCCCCCGGCGTCACCGAGGATCAGGTGCGCGCCGCGACCGGAGCACCGCTCACCCTTCCCTGACGACCGGCGGGTTCCGTCTGCGGAACCACCGGAAGATCCACCCCCTGCGCACGGCCCCGGCCTCGGACTCCGTTTCGAGCCGGGGTCGCGTCGAGTTCAGAGCCGTGCGGGCTTCCTCACGACGACGCGCCCGCTCGACGGTCCACACCTCCACCATCTCCTCGGCGTCGACCTTGTGGATCGGCACGGGCAGTCCGCTCGGGAACCGCAGGCAGTCGGCGATCCGCCGGTTGAGATCGGAGACGATCTCGCGCACCACCTTCTCGCTGGGAGCCGACCCGACCGTGCCGGGCAGCCGCTCGATCTCGCGCCGCAACTGCAATTCGGGCGGCAGCAGAGCCTCCGTTGAAAGACCTTCGCGCGCCAGATAACTCTTCACCCACCACAGCTCGTCGTCGCCGTGGTCGGGGATGGGTTTGCCGTAACCGGGCAGATCGTCGAAATCGCCCCGGTCCTGCGCCACGCGGATCTGCCGTTCGATCCACGTCTCGAACGTCAGATCCCACCGCTTGCGCTCGGTCACACATCCAGGATGCCAGGGGCGGGCACCGGGTCCGGGCGGCTGTGGGTCCCGACCGCCACACGGCGCTGGTGTCCTAACCTGAGCCACGTGGAAGGACAGCGCGAGTCGCCGGTGCATGCCCGCCCGCCGGGCGACGGGGTGGACACCAACACGGTGCTCGGCAAGGTCGTCACCGTGCTGTGGGCGTTCACCGCCGACGACCACGTCCTCACCCTCGCCGAACTGGGTCGACGCACCGGTCTGCCGAAGGGGACGCTGCACCGCGTCGTCGGCGACCTCGTCGCCGTCCGGTTGCTCGACAAGGACCCGGCCGGTTACCGCCTGAGCGGGCAGCTCTTCGAACTTGGCCTGCGCGCCTCCCTCGAGCGGGGCCTGGTCGAGGTCGCCATCCCGTTCATGGAGGACCTCTACGAGCGCACCCACGAGACCGTGCACCTCGGCGTCCCCGAGGGTGTCGAGGTCGTCTATGTCTCGAAGATCGGCGGACATCGCCCCGCGTCCACGCCGTCCCGGATCGGTGGGCGAATGCCCATGTACTGCACCGGGATCGGCAAGGCTCTTCTCGCGTTCTCCCCACCGGAGCTGCTGGCCGAGGTGGTCGAGGCCGGATTGGCGCGCAAGACTCCCCGCACCATCACGACCCCCGGGCGGCTCGGGGCGAATCTCGCGACCGTGCTCGAGCGCGGGGTGGCCTTCGAGTTCGAGGAGTCCGCGGTCGGCCTGGCCTGTGTCGCCGCCCCGATCCTCGACGCGGACGAGCGTCCCATCGCGGCGGTGAGCGTCACCGGTCCCGTCACCCGGTTCCGTCCGGAGAAGCACGAGGGAGCGGTGAAGGCCGCCGCCGCGGGTATCGCCGCCACCCACGCCCGCCGCGAGGCCATTCGCAACCTCTGAGCGCGCGCGTTCCACTCACCGGAACGACCCCCTGTACGGGGGCGGACCTCGCCGCCACGATGGTCGTAATCCATCGAACGACGAGGACGTGATGACTACCAGCTCCAACACCACATCAGCGGCGGATCGCACCCGCATCGCCGGTGCGGCGGCCGACCGTCTCATCGAGGCCACACGCAGCTCCACACCGTGCGGTCCGGTCCGCGACCTGCTCGGGGAGACCGACATCGACCTGGCGTATGCGGTGCAGCAGCAGCTCACCGACCGCCGGCTCGCCGAAGGTGCCCGCATCGTCGGACGCAAGATCGGCCTGACCTCCCCGGCGGTGCAGCAGCAGCTCGGTGTCGACCGCCCCGACTTCGGTGTCCTCTTCGAGGACATGGACGTCACCGCTCTCGACGAGGTGCCCAGTGAGCGCCTGCTGCAGCCGAAGGCCGAGGCCGAGATCGCCTTCGTCCTCTCCGCCGACCTCGACTCGGACGATCTCGATCTCGCGACCGTCCGCGCCGCCGTCGGCCACGCGGTTGCCGCTCTCGAGATCGTCGACAGCCGCGTCGCCGGCTGGGACATCAAGATCACGGATACGGTCGCGGACAACGCATCCAGCGGCCTGTACGTGCTCGGTTCGCAGACGCTCACCCTCGACGAGTTCGAGCCGATCGACGCCACCATGCGGATGTACGTCGACGACGAGCTCGTCTCCGAGGGCAACGGCGCAGCCTGCCTCGGCGATCCGCTGAACGCCCTGCTGTGGCTCGCGCGCACGGCACGCGAGTTCGGGCAGCCCCTGCGCGCAGGGCAGGTCGTGCTGTCGGGGGCACTCGGCCCGATGGTTCCGGCGCCGCCCGGCGTCACGGTCCGCGCCGAGATCTCCTCGCTCGGCACCGTCACCGCGCGTTTCTCTTCCGAAAGCTCCACCGCACAGGAGAACTCATGACCACCAAGGTTGCCGTCATCGGGTCGGGCAACATCGGCACCGACCTGCTCATCAAGATCAAGCGACTGGCCGACGCCGAACTCGAAACCGTCGCCCTCGTCGGCATCGACCCCGAATCCGACGGCCTCGCACGGGCGAAGCGCCTCGGCATCGACGCCATCTCGACCGGTGTCGAAGGACTCGTCGAGCACCCGCGCTTCGACGAGATCGAGATCGTCTTCGACGCAACCTCGGCGAAGGCCCACGAGTACAACGAGAAGGTCCTGCGCCCGCACGGGAAGATGCTCATCGACCTGACGCCGGCCGCGATCGGCCCGTACACGGTGCCGCCGGTGAACCTCACCGAGCACCTCGACGCCCCGAACGTCAATATGGTCACCTGCGGTGGTCAGGCCACCATCCCGATCGTCGCGGCCATCTCGCAGGTCACCAAGGTGCACTGGGCCGAGATCGTCGCCTCGATCTCCTCGAAGTCGGCCGGCCCCGGTACCCGCGCCAACATCGACGAGTTCACCGAGACCACCTCGCAGGCCATCGAGAAGATCGGTGGCGCCACGCGCGGCAAGGCGATCATCATCCTCAATCCGGCCGAACCGCCGATGATCATGCGCGACACCGTGCTTGCTCTCGTCGGTGAGGACCGCAAGGACGAGATCGTCGCGTCCGTCGAGGCGATGGTCGCGAAGGTCCAGGAATACGTGCCCGGCTACACCCTCAAGCAGGAGGTGCAGTTCACCGAGGTCACCGAGCCCATGGAGACGCTCACCGACCACACCGGCCCTCTGTGGAAGGTCGCGGTGTTCCTCGAGGTCAAGGGCGCAGCGCACTACCTGCCCGAGTACGCGGGCAATCTCGACATCATGACCTCCGCGGCGCTGCAGGTCGCACGCGCCGTGGCGGCACGCACGAAGGATCAGGTGACGGCATGACCGCGGCAACGACGACGACTCGCGAATTCGCAAGCGACGGAACGGCTCTGTACATCCAGGACGTGACCCTGCGCGACGGCATGCACGCCATCCGCCACCGCATCACGCCACAGGACGTCGCGAAGATCGCCGGTGCGCTCGACCGTGCTGGTGTGGACGCCATCGAGGTCTCCCACGGCGACGGTCTCGCCGGTCACTCGCTGACCTACGGTCCCGGCAGCAACACCGACTGGGAGTGGCTCGAAGCCGCTGCCGGAGCGATCAATTCGGCCACGCTCACCACGCTGCTCCTGCCCGGTATCGGAACCGTCCACGAGCTGAAGCGTGCCTACGAGATCGGCGTGCGGTCGGTGCGCATCGCGACGCACTGCACCGAGGCCGACGTCTCCGCGCAACACATCGCCGCGGCGAAAGAGCTGGGCATGGACGTGTCCGGCTTCCTCATGATGTCGCACATGGCCCCGTCCGAGGAGCTCGCCCGCCAGGCGAAGCTCATGGAGTCCTACGGCGCCGACTGCGTCTACGTCACCGATTCCGGCGGACGCCTCACGATGGACGGTGTCCGCGAGCGTGTGCGTGCCTACCGTGAGGTCCTGAACGAGACCACGCAGATCGGCATCCACGCGCACCAGAACCTGTCGCTGTCGGTCGCCAACTCCGTGTGTGCCGTCGAGGAAGGCGTCATCCGCGTCGACGCGTCGCTGGCCGGACACGGTGCCGGTGCCGGCAACTGCCCGATCGAGCCCTTCGTCGCCGTCGCCGACCTGCTCGGCTGGAAGCACTCGTGCGATCTGTTCGGGCTGCAGGACGCCGCCGACGATCTCGTGCGCCCGCTGCAGGACCGTCCGGTGCAGGTCGACCGCGAGACCCTCACCCTCGGCTACGCCGGCGTGTACTCGAGCTTCCTGCGTCACGCCGAGACCGCCGCGAGCATCTACGGTCTCGACACCCGCGACATCCTCGTCGAGATCGGCCGTCGCGGCCTCGTCGGTGGGCAGGAGGACATGATCACCGACGTCGCACTCGACCTGCGCAACCGCGCGGGGAACTGACCAGCGCCCGCGTGCATGTCTAGTCGGTCAGATCCCGGTAGTCCGGGTGCTTCTCGATGAACTTGTCGACGTACGAGCAGATCGCGACGATGCGCTTGCCGCGTTCGCGGACGTCGTCGAGGGCGAAACCGACGAGCTTGCCTCCGAGTCCCTGACCGGAGTAACCCTTGTCGATCTCGGTGTGGTCGAAGACGAGGCGACCGTCGTCGTCGGGGTGGTACTGGGTGTATCCGACGACGGCGTCGTCGTCCCGGACTTCGTACCTCTGTTTCTCGGCGTTGTGCACCACGGTCACGGACGAATCGCTCATGGTCTTCCTCTCACCGTCGACAAGCTGGTGTGTCCCACAGCCAAGCTGGTGTGTCCACAGCATAGAGAACGGGCCGCGGCGCAATGCCGCGGCCCGTTCTGCGGTGCCGGGTTATTCCGGCGGCGAGATGTGCTGGGCGAGATACAGCGGTTCGCCGAGCTGCTCGATCAGGTCGAGCTGGGTTTCGAGATAGTCGATGTGTTCTTCCTCGTCGGCGAGGATGTCCTCGAAGATGTTGGCCGAGGTGATGTCGCTGACCGAGCGCATGTACTCCGACCCCTTGCGGAGGCGATCGCGGGCCTCGATCTCCACCTGCAGGTCGGCCTCGAGCATCTCCTTGGCGCTCTGGCCCAGACGCAACGCACCGAGGCGCTGGTAGTTGGGGAGTCCGTCGAGATAGAGGATCCGATCGGTGAGTCTCTCGGCGTGACGCATCTCGTCGAACGACTCGTCGCGCGTGTGCTTCGCGAGCTTCGACCATCCGCGGTTCTCCTGCATCTTCGAATGCAGGAAATACTGGTTGATCGCCGTGAGCTCGGCGGTGAGTTGTTCGTTGAGCAACTCGATGACCTTCTTGTCGCCCTTCATGGCACCTCCCGGGGTGAACCATCAGGTTTACCGCCGGGTAGGGGCTGGCTACACGGCGGTCTCGAGTTCGATGGTCTCATTCCGCTGCCGGGCCTGCCGGATGATCGCCGAGATATTGCGTACACAATTCCCGCAGTCGGTACCGGCGCGGCACTTGGCGCTCACCTCGCGGGTACAGCGTGCTCCCGCAGCCACCTCTGCCTCGATGTGGTGGTGGGTAAGAGCGTGGCAACTGCAGACGATCATCAGAGCCACCTTTCTGCGACTGAGGGAACACTCACTTAGGTTGTCCAAACCTTACATCGGCTTAGGCTAGCCTAGCTTGTGATCGTAGTCACACAAAGGGAGGGCCGGATCCGTGTTATACCCAGGTCCGCCCCAGGGTGTGTTACCGCAGCTACTGTTGTTGCAGGTGTTGCGATACCACCTGGTTGATCCGGTGCAGACCGGGCGAGGTGAGGCCCGGGATCTGGTTCTCGATCGTGCGCACCAGCGACGAATCGTCGAGGACCTTTTCGCTCGACTGGATCAGGACGGTGCCCGCGCCGGTGAAATCGAACTGCCGTTCCTCCCCCGACTGCACGCCGAAACGCCGCGCCCCGGCCGAGACGAACCCGGTGATCCACGATTCGTCGTAGTGGTGACTGGGGGACGGGCAGTCGGCCCAGCCGACGAGTGCCTCCGGGTCGACCCTCAGGGGCGGCTCGGCGAACATCACCGGCCCGTTCGACGACGCGAGGAAACGGCCCGTACCGATGAGGGTGAGGAAACCCGGGACGATCGACTGGTTGAGCGACAGGCCCGGTTCGAAGGCCAGCAGATTGGCCTGCCGGATCGTGAGGTTGCCGTCGTCGAGGTCGTACGAGTTGATGTCGTATCCGCGGTCGCCGATGATCAGCTTCCCGAAGCCCTCGGCCACGACGTAGTCGCCGAGATAGAGCGGAGCGGAGAACTGCTGGGCCACCATGTGCAGCAGGTGTCCCTGCAGTCCGTGGGTGAGCGCCGAGAACTGCACCTGGCCGTAGTACGCGATCATCGCGCCCTTCGACAGGAACCAAGGCGTCTGCAGGTCGATGCAGTAGGCATAGGGGTTGCCCGGCACGTTGTCGCTGCCGCCGAAGCTCGACGGGTTCAGAACGGTACTCACAGCTTCTCCTCCGATGCCTGCACGTAGACGATGCCCTGTCCGCTGCATTCGAGTTGCATGGCCTCCCCGCCGGTGCGACCGACGTTCCGCCAGCTCATCGACGATTTCAGTTCGGTGCGGACCGGGCCGTAGGACGCTACGAACGCCTGCGGGTCGACGACCACCGGCGTCGGGCCGCCCACCTGAAGCTCGAACACGCCCCCATGGGCGAGTAGTACCGCCGCACCCTGGCCGGTCAGTTGCGTGGTGAACATGCCGGTGCCGGTCATCGCGCCGGTGGCGGCGCCGCGTAGCGCCCCGAACAGACCCCCGCCGCCACCGCCCCCACCGGAGGCCGCGGCCACCGAGACGACCGTGGACTGCAGACCGGTGGTGTGGGCGAGCAGGCGCGACGCCTCCACACGTAGTTCCCCGCCCGCGGACATGTCGACGATGTGCGTCTCGAGACCGCGGAAGCCGTAGTGCACGACACCGTCGCCCTGCGCGAGCATCGTGGCCTCGTGTTCACCCTGCAGCATGCGTCCCGCCATACCGGCGAGACCGCCGAGACCGGGAGCGCCTCCCGTGCCGCCGGGAACGCCGTGGGGGGAGAACCGGACGTTGCCGGTGTAGAACAGCATCGCGCCGCGGCGGGCCACGACGGAACCGGACTGCCGCAGGTCGACGCGCACGACCTTGCCGTTGATCTTCGTGAAGCTCATCTGTTCCTACCGTTCCGCCGGCTGGATGGAGACCACGCCCACGCCGTCCCACTTCAGGGAGAACGCCTCGCCGCTGCCTTGACCGATGGCCGAGCGCCACGACACGTCGGTGACGAACGACTGCGTGAGCTGACCCTTCGCGCACACGAAGGCGTCGGGATCGACGACGAGGGGATACTGCGGCGACACCTCGAGATGGATGAGCGGGCCCCCGGCCGAGAGCAGCGCGACCTGCCCGGTCCCCGTCACCGTCGTGGTGAACAGACCCTGGCCGCTCATACCGCCGCGCAGACCCGCGAACGTCACGTTCGTGTTCAGGTTCCCGCTCAGTGCCAGCAGTTGCTCGGACTCGACCTGCAGGGTCTCGTTGTTCAGCTCCAGCACCGTCACGTCCTGCGCCTGATGCGCGAAGTAGACGACGCCCGTGCCGCTGCACTCCATGAGCGAGAGCCCCTCACCCGTCGCGCGCTGCCGCAGCCCGGAGAGAACACCCTCACCACCACCGAATCCGGCGGACTTGAAGCTGACCTGCCCTTCGTACGCCACCATCGACCCCGACAGGGCCCGGACGGACGAATTGCTCAGGTGGGCTTCGATCACCCTCTTGGTCTTCACGACTAACCGCATGGCGGGAAACGATAGTCGGAAACGCCTTCGGTGGAGTGAACCCCGGGTAGCGGGGTTCACTCCACCGAAGAACGACAGAAGATCTACAGCCCCAGATCCTTGGCGATGATCGTCTTCATGACCTCGCTGGTGCCGCCGTAGATGCGGGTCACGCGGGTGTCGGCGTAGAGGCGGGCGATGGGGTACTCGGTGATGTAGCCGTAGCCACCGTGCAGCTGCAGGCACTTGTCGATGATGCGGCCGGCGGTTTCCGTCGCGAACAGCTTCGCGCGGGCGGCGTCGGGCACGGTGAGCTCACCGCGATCGTTGAGCTCGATGGCGTTGTCGACCATGATCTGCAGCGCCTGCAGCTCCGCGGAGCATTCGGCGAGCACGAACTTGGTGTTCTGGAAGGACGCGACCGGCTTGCCGAAGACCTTGCGGTCCTTGGTGTATGCGATGGCGTGCTGGATCGCCGCGGCCGCGGTGGCGGCAGCGCCGAACGCGATGGTGAGACGCTCCTGCGCGAGGTTCTGCGTCAGGTACGAGAACGCCTCGCCCTCCTTGCCGAGCAGATCGGCGACCGGCACCTTCACGTCGTCGAACGCCAGCTCGGCGGTGTCCGAGGCCTTGAGACCGATCTTGTGGAGCTTGCGCCCGACCGCGAAGCCCTCGCTCCTGGTGTCCACCACCAGAATCGACAGGCCACCGCGACGGTCCTCGGGGTTGTACGGCGAGGTGCGGGCCACGACGAGGATGCGGTCGGCGAGCGCACCGCCGGTGATGAACGTCTTCGCGCCGTTGAGGACGTAGTGGCTGCCGTCCTCCGAGAGCTTCGCGGTGGTCGCGATGTTGGCGAGGTCGGAACCGGTGCCCGGCTCGGTCATCGCGATGGCGAACATCAGCTCACCCGAGGCGAACCCGGGGAGCCAGCGCTGCTTCTGCTCCTCGGTGGCGTTCTGCATGATGTACGGCAGGATCAGGTTCGAGTGCACCGACGACGAACCGAACGACACACCGGCCGCCGACGCCTCCTCGGCGAGGATCACGTTGAACTTCAGCGACGTCTCGCCTCCTCCGCCGTACTCTTCGGGAACCTGGATACCGAGGAGCCCGAGTTCTCCCATGCGGTTGTAGAACTCGCGCGGAGGATGGCCGGCCTCTTCCCACTCCGGGTAGACGGGTACGACCTCCTTCGCGATGAAGTCGCGGACGGTCTGCCGGAACGCCTCGTGATCCTCGTTGTACAGCGTGCGCTTCACGCGTTGTCCTTCCAGGGATGAATATGATTGCGGGGGTGGACCTTACAGCGCGTAACTACGCAGCACACCCTTGCTGATGATCGTCTTCTGGATCTCGCTGGTGCCCTCACCGATGAGCAGGAAAGGAGCCTCGCGCATGAGGCGCTCGATCTCGTACTCTTTCGAATAGCCGTAGCCGCCGTGGATGCGGAAGCTGGCCTGAGTGACCTCGGAGCAGTACTCGCTGGTGAGGTACTTGGCCATACCGGCGGCGACGTCGTTGCGCTCGCCGGAGTCCTTCAGGCGCGCGGCGTTGACCATCATCAGGTGGGCGGCCTCGACCTTGGTGGCCATTTCCGCGAGGGAGAACGAGATCGCCTGGTGCTGGGCGATGGGCTTGCCGAAGGTGGTGCGCTGCTGGGCGTACCGGGCGGCGAGCTCGAAGGCGCGGATCGCGACACCGCACGCGCGGGCCGAGACGTTGACGCGGCCGACCTCGACGCCGTCCATCATCTGGAAGAATCCCTTGCCGGGCTCGCCGCCGAGGATCGAATCGGCCGAGGCCTTGTAGTTGTCGAAGACGAGTTCGGTGGTGTCGATGCCCTTGTACCCCATCTTGTCGATCTTGCCGGGGATGGTGACACCCGGGACGACCTCACCGAAGCCGGCGGGCTTCTCCACCAGGAAGGTGGTCAGGTTCTTGTGGGGCTTGTCGGAGCCTTCCTCCGTCTTGACCAGGGCGGCGACGAGGGTGGAGCTGCCGCCGTTGGTCAGCCACATCTTCTGGCCGTTGATGACGTAGTTGCCGTCGGCGTCGCGCTTGGCCTTGGTGCGGATGGCGGCGACGTCGGAGCCGAGTTCGGGCTCGGACATGGAGAACGCGCCGCGGACCTCACCGGTGGCCATGCGCGGCAGGTAGTACTGTTTCTGCTCCTCGGTGCCGTGCTGGCGGATCATGTACGCGACGATGAAGTGCGTGTTGATGACGCCGGAGACGCTCATCCAGCCGCGGGCGAGTTCCTCGACGCACAGCGCGTAGGTCAGCAGCGACTCGCCGAGTCCGCCGTACTCCTCGGGGATCATCAGTCCGAACAACCCCATCTCGCGCATCTGGTCGACGATGGCCTGCGGGTAGGTGTCCGAGTGCTCGAGTTCCTGAGCGTTCGGGATGATCTCGCGGTCGACGAAGGTGCGGACCGTGTCGAGGATCTCGGACTGGAATTCCGTCAGACCGAGGGTCTGGGCGAGGCGGGTCATGCGGGCTCTTTCTGGGAGATGCGGATGGTGCCGGAAGCTGCGAGGGCGTCGACCTCGTCGTCGGTCAGCCCGAGATGTTCGGTGAGCACCTCGGCGGTGTCGTCGCCGTTGGCCGGCGCGGGGCGGACCTCGGGGTAGCAGCCGTCGAAGGACATCGGGGTGCTCGGGGCGTGGTAGCTGCCGATGCGCGGCTGGTCGAGCTTGTGGAACATCGGGTTGTCGGTCACGCGCGGGTCGGCGGCGAGTTCGGCGAAGGTGCGGTAGCGCTCGTGCAGGACCGAGGTACCACCGAGCGCCGTCTCGACCTCGTCGGCGGTGTGGCGCGAAAACCAGGCGCCGAACAGGCTGTTCAGCACGTGGCGGTGTTCGAACCGGGTGCCCTCGTCGCGGAAGTCGACGCCCAGGGCGGATTCGAGTGCGGCCACGGCCTCGGCGGTACCGGTGAGCTCGGTGAGGTCGCGGAAGTGCCGCGGCGTGAGCGCGACGAGCATGAAGCGTGCGCCGTCACTGGTGGCGAAGTCGGCGCCGTATGTGCCGTAGACGGAGTTGCCGACCTTCTCCCGGAGGGGGCGGCCGAGCTGGGCCTCGGCGATGTAGCCGAGGTTGCCGACGGTCGCGAACGCAACGTCCTCGAGGGGGAGTACGACTTTCGTTCCTGCACCGGTGATCTCGCGGCGGTAGACGGCCGAGGCGACCGACAACGCGGCGTACAGGCCGCACGAGACGTCCCAGGCGGGCAGCACGTGGTTGACCGGGGTCGAGACGTTCTCGGCGCCGGTGACCTGCGGGAAACCGGCGGCGGCGTTGACGGTGTAGTCGACAGCGCCGGTGCCGTCGGCGCGGCCGAGGACCTGCACGTGGATCAGGTCGGGGCGGATCGCGGCGAGCTCGTCGTAGTCGAGCCACGAGCGACCGGCAGCGTTGGTGACCAGCACCCCCGCATCGATGATCAGGTCGCGGATCAGGTTCTGCGCGTCCGGGTTACGGAAATCCGCTGCGAACGACCGCTTGCCCTTGTTCAGGCCGGCCCAGTAGATCGACTCGTTGTCGTCGGTGACCGGCCAGCGACGGTAGTCGGCGGCGCCGCCGATCGGGTCGACCCGGATCACGTCGGCGCCGAGAGCGGCCAGGGTCATGCCGCACAGGGGCGCGGCCACGAAGCTGGACACCTCGACAACGCGCACTCCCGCGAGGGGCGCAGTGGACGAGGGCAGCTCGTCGGTGGAAGCGGTGGAGTTCATGCTGGGCTCGCTCGTCGTCGCAGAATGTTTCGGGCACAGCCAGCATGCCCAGGTTTCGCCGCCGGGAACAGCACCGATCGGCTATCGCTCGGTTAGCGCAGACCAATACTCGATACAGCCGGAATGTGCCTTGTGATGGGTCATAGGTTTGAGTGATCGATTCGTTCGCCTCCCGCTCTTTGCTTCAGGTGACATGGCTCACGTTCAATACATGCAGACGCCAGGCGTGACGTTCTTCCGACAGCGACATACCGATCGTTCGTAAGTCGGCCATCCCGCTCGAGTTCTGAAGGGACTCCCAGTGACCACAGGCGAAATCGCGCACGACAAGTCGGCAGCCGCCGGCGGGCCCGGTCGGCCGACGACCGGCTCGACACCTCTCGTGACCCCCGGCCGCGCGTGGAGCATGACCGGCCTGGTCATCTTCCTCTACGTCGTCAACTACGCCGACAAGGCCGTCCTCGGCATCATCGCCCAGCCTCTGGCGCGTGAGCTCGGCATGAGCTCCTCCCAGATCGGCCTGGTCGGGTCGCTGTTCTTCGTCACATTCACCGTCGGCGGTTTCTTCGCCGGGCCGTTGAACAAGTACATGACCCTCCGCTGGGCCCTGCTGGCCCTCGGCCTGACCTGGTCGCTCGTCATGCTGCCGCTGGTCGTCAGTGCGAGTTTCGCGATGCTGGTCGTCACCCGCATGCTGCTCGGTCTCGCCGAAGGACCGAGCTCGGCGCTCATGCACACCGCCGCGTACTCGTGGCACCCGCCGGCCAAGCGTGGCCTGCCCGGCGCCTTCCTGGCCGGTTCCGCCTCGGTCGCCAAGATCGCCCTCGCTCCCGTCCTGACCTTCATCACCGTCGAATGGGGATGGCGTGCCGCGCTGATCTCGCTGTCGATCCTCGGTGCGATCTGGATGGGCTGCTGGCTCCTCGGCTGGAAGGAAGGCCCCTACACGACCCGGGCCGTCAAGGGCGCCGAGACCGCCGCTTCCGCCGCGCAGACCGAACCGTCCGTGCCGTGGCGCAAGATCTTCCTCACTCGCACCTTCATCAGCTGCGCGATCCTGATCATGGTCGTCTACGCGCTCACCACCGTCGTCCTGACCTGGCTGCCGTCCTACTTCGAGGTCGGTCTCGGCTACAGCGCTCTGCAGGCCGGCTCGATGTTCGCCCTGCCGTCCATCATCGGTCTGTTCCTCATGATCAGCTCGGGCACGGTCACCGACCGCCTCAGCGCCAAGGGTTACCGCTCGCGGGTCGTCCGCATCATCGTGCCCGCCGTCGGTGTGCTCATCTGCGGTGTCATCCTGGTCTTCCTCCCGTCCATCGGTACGCCGGCTCTGGCCGTCGCGGTCGTCTCCATCGGCTACGGCTTCGGCGCCATCGCGTTCCCGCTGATCAACGCCGCGATCTCCGAGTTGTGCCCGCCGCAGCAGACCGCCGGCACGATGGGCGTCTTCCTCGCGCTGATGGCGGTCGGCGGTCTCGTTGCCCCCTACGGCACGGGTGTCCTCGTCGACAACGCCGCCACCGCGGCGGAGGGCTATGCAACGGCCTTCCAGGTCATCGGTGCACTCGGTGCGCTCGCCGCGATCCTGGTGCTCTTCCTGGCCGACCCGGAGCGCGACCGCACGATCATCCGGGCAGCCGCCTGACCTGTTCGGCATAGCTTCCGCCTAACGGAAGCTTCCGCCGAAAGACTTACCCCTACCGGCCGGGTGCATGGTCTCCTCGAATGTGAGGACCACCACCCGGCCGGTCGTCTTTTCCCACCACGGTTGCCCGGCAACCGTGTCCCGCAACAGCAAAGGACCGATTCGCATGCGCGATGCCGTGATCGTCGACGCCGTCCGTTCCCCCATCGGACGTCGCGGTGGTGCACTGTCCGAGATCCACCCCGTCAACCTGTCCGCCCACGTGCTGACCGCACTGGCGGAGCGGACCGGCCTCGATCCCGCCACGATCGACGACGTCCAGTGGGGTTGTGTGAGCCAGGTCGGCGACCAGGCCGGAATCGTCTCGCGCAGCGCCGTGTTCGCGGCCGGATGGCCGGTCACCGTACCCGCCACCACCATCAACCGGGCGTGCGGATCGAGCCAGCAGGCCGTGTCCTTCGCCGCCGCGACCGTCATCTCCGGCCAGAACGACGTCGTGATCGCCGGTGGTGTCGAGTCCATGAGCCGTGTGCCGATGGGCAGCGCCGGCAAGGACGGTCAGCACTTCCCGCAGAACGTGCTCGACCGCTTCGAGGTCGGCGGCTTCAGCCAGGGCATCGGCGCCGAGATGATCGCCGAGAAGTGGGGTTTCTCCCGCACGCAGCTCGACGAATTCTCGCTGCGCTCGCACGAACTGTCCGCAGCCGCCACCGACGCGGGCGCCTTCACCGGCCAGATCGCCGTGGTCGGCGAGTTCGCCACCGACGAGGGCATCCGCCGCGGCGGCACCGTCGAGTCGCTTGCCAAGCTCGAGACCGTCTTCAAGGAGGACGGCGTGATCCACGCCGGCAACTCCTCGCAGATCTCCGACGGTGCCGGCGCCCTGCTCATCACCACCAGCGAATACGCCGCGGCGCAGGGCTGGACCCCGCTCGCACGCATCCACACCGCCGTCGTCGCCGCCGACGACCCGGTCGTCATGCTCACCGGCCCCATCCCCGCCACCGAGAAGGCCATCGAGCGTTCCGGTCTGTCCATCGACGACATCGGCGCCTTCGAGATCAACGAGGCCTTCGCGCCGGTGCCGCTCGCATGGCAGGTCGAGACCGGCGCGAAGCCCGACCGCCTCAACCCGCTCGGCGGCGCGATCGGTGTCGGCCATCCCCTCGGCGGCTCCGGCGCGATTCTCATGACCCGCCTCGTGCACCACATGCGCGACAACGGCATCCGCTACGGCCTGCAGTCGATGTGCGAGGCCGGCGGCATGGCCAACGCCACCATCCTCGAACTGCTCTGATCTCACGTCACCCAGCTGCTACGAATCCGAAGGAAACACTATGGAACTCAAGGGTCTGTCCGTTGCCGTCACCGGCGGAGCGTCCGGTCTCGGTCTCGCCACGGCACGTCGCGTCCTGGCCGCCGGCGGCAACGTCACCCTCATCGACCTCCCCGGCTCGAACGGTGAGGAGATCGCCAAGGAGCTCGGCGACGGCGCCGTCTTCGCCCCCGGCGACGTGACCGATTCGGAGCAGTTCGCTGCGGCTCTCGACGTCGCGCACGAGCGCGGCGGCCTGCGCGGTGTCGTGCACTGCGCCGGCGCCGGACGCAAGATGCGCATCCTCGACAAGGAGGGCAAGGCCGGTTCGCTCGAGGACTTCGAGTTCGTGATCCGCCTCAACCTCATCGGCTCGTTCAACGCGCTGCGCCTCGGCGCCGAGCGCATGGCCGAACTCGACCTCATCGAGGACGAGCGTGGCGCCGTCGTCATGACGGCCTCCGTCGCGGCCTTCGAGGGCCAGATCGGCCAGATCAACTACTCGGCGTCCAAGGCCGGCATCGTCGGCATGACGATCGTCGCCGCACGCGACCTCGCCAGCAAGGGCATCCGCGTCAACACCATCGCCCCCGGCATCATGGACACCCCGCTGCTCGCCCGCCTGCGCGAGGACGTCCGCAAGTCGCTCGAAGCGACCGTGCCCAACCCGTCGCGTCTGGGCCGACCCGACGAGTTCGGGCAGCTGGCCACGAACATCCTCGAGAACGGCTACATCAACGGCGAGACCATTCGCCTCGACGGCGCCATCCGTATGGCACCGCGGTGAACCGGGCGTCGACCATGACCTCGGCTTCCGACCTCGCACAGCGCAGGCTGTCGTACCCGGCGACGACGATGGCGGTGTGGGCACCGAGCCTCGCCGCCGTCTACGGCGACCGTCCCGCGGTGATCGACGGCGACCGGGTGCTCACCTACAACGACCTCGACGCACGCTCGGCGCAGTTCGCCGGCGTGCTGCACGAGGCCGGGGTGCGGGCCCGCGACGTGGTGCTCCTGCACCTCGGTAACTGCGTCGAGTTCCACATCGCCTACTACGGTGCGCTCCGCGTCGGAGCGGCGGTCACGCTCGTGAATCCGCTGCAGCCCGAACCGGGTCTGCGCCGGCAGATCGAGGAGACTTCCGCAGCCGCGGCGGTCACCGGTTCCGCACAGGCCGACACCCTGTTCCGGGCTGCGTCCGGAACGAGTATCCGGTTGATCGCGGTCGTCTCCGACGAAGCGGTCACCGCGCCGGGTGCCGTGCGCTTCGGCGATGCGCTCGAAGGACGTCCGCAGACCTTCGAACCGGTCGTCACCAGTCCGGACGATATCGCGCACATCGCGTACACCGGTGGCACGACCGGCATTTCGAAGGGCGTGCGCGTCCTGCACCGCAACGTCGTCGGCAACGTCACGCAGATGTGTGCGTGGCGCGCCGGGCACCAGCTGGTCGCCGATGTCGACGGGCGCATCTCGCTCGAACCGATCGGCGACCTGAAAATCGCCGGTGCGGTCCCGGGTCAGGGTTCGACGATCGTGGTGTCGCCGCTGTTCCACGCGCACGCGCTGATCAACACGTCGTTCCTTCTCGCGTGCGGCCTGACCCAGGTCCTCGCGGGTCGCTTCGATCCGGCCCGGATGCTCGAGCTGATCGAACGGTACGAGGCCGGCTACATCACCGGCAGCCCGGCGATGTGGCACGCCCTCGCTACGCATCCCGACGTCGAGACCCGCGACCTGTCCACCGTGCGGGTCGTGTCGTCCGGTGCCGCTCCGATCGACCACGTGACCCTCGGGAACCTCGAGCGTGCGTTCCCCAACGCACGTATCGCGGAGGGTTACGGGCTCACCGAGGGCACCTGCGTCGTCACGGCGATGCCGCTCGTCGTCGACTCGGAGTACCGCCTCGGAAGCGTCGGCCTCCCGGTCTTCGACACCGAACTCGAGATCCGCTCGCAGATCGATCCGACCGTCGTCCTCCCCGACGGAGAGCTCGGCGAACTGTGGATCCGCGGACCGCAGGTCACCGACGGATATCTCGGACACCCCGAGATCACCGCGGAACAGTACGTCGACGGCTGGCTCGCCACCGGCGACATCGCCTACCGCGATGCCGACGGATTCGTGTACATCGCCGACCGGGCGAAGGACATGTTGATCTACAAGGGCTACAACGTGTATCCGCGTGAGCTCGAAGAGATCCTGGTGACCCATCCGAAGGTGTCCACTGCGGCGGTCGTCGGGCGGGAGGCAGGCGCGATCGGTCAGGAGCCGGTAGCCTTCGTCGTCCCCGTCGACGGCGAGAAGCCCGCCGCGGAGGAGCTGAAGGCGTACGTCGCCGAACAGGTCCTGCCGTACAAGAAGATCCGTGAAGTGGTGGTGGTCGACGCATTGCCGACCTCCGCCGCGGGCAAGATCCTCAAGACCGATCTGCGATCGCGACTGACGGTCTCCTGACCCCGCACACGAGAAACCCCCGGCATCCGATGCCGGGGTTTTCTTCGCATGCGGTGGAAGGTGATTCGCAAGAATCGGTTCGGGGGCGGTTCCGGACGTACCTGTTCCGGAACCGCGCCCCGAAGGTCAGGAGTTCTTCTGTTGCTCCTGCTTGACGAGTCCGCCGCCGATGATCAGACGCTGGATCTCGCTGGTGCCCTCGTACAGGCGCAGCAGACGCACGTCGCGGTAGATCCGCTCGACCGGCACCTCGCGCATGTAGCCGGTGCCACCGTGGATCTGGACGGCGAGATCGGCGACCTTGCCGACCATCTCGGTGCAGAACAGCTTCGCGACCGACGGTGCGATGCGGCGGTCGGTCTCCTCGACCCACGCCTTCGCGGCGTCGCGGACGAGGGCGCGGCCGGCCATCACACCGGTCTGCTGGTCGGCGATCATCGCCTGCACGAGCTGGAAGTTTCCGATGGGGTTGCCGCCCTGCGTGGCGGTCGCGGCGTAGGCGACAGACTCGTCGAGTGCGCGCTGGGCCTGGCCGACCGACAGTGCGGCGATGTGCACGCGACCGCGGGCGAGCGAGACCATGGCGGCCTTGTAGCCGACGTCCTCGCTGCCGCCGACGAGCGCGGAGTTCGGCACACGCACGTCGTCGAAGTGCACGTCGGCGGTCCAGGCGCCCTCCTGGCCCATCTTGGCGTCCTTGTTGCCCACAGTCAGGCCGGGGGTGTCGGCGGGGACGAGGAAGACCGCGATTCCGGTGCCGTTCCCGTCTGCCGGACGGGTGCGGGCGAACACGACGAACAGGTTCGCCAGCGGCGCGTTGGTGATGAAGCGCTTCTCGCCGGTGATCACCCAGTCGTCACCGGCGCGCACGGCCTTGGTGCGCAGACCCGACGGGTTCGAGCCGGCGCCCGGCTCGGTGAGGGCGAAGGATGCGACGACCTCGCCGGAGGCGATGCCCTCGAGCCACTGCTGCTTCTGCTCGTCGGTGCCGAAGTTGACGAGCACCTGGCCGGCGATGCCGTTGTTGGTGCCGAACATCGAGCGCAGCGACAGGGTCGTGTAACCCAGCTCCATCGCGAGTTCCGCGTCCTGCTGCAGATTCAGGCCGAGGCCGCCCCACTCCTGCGGGATGGCGTATCCGAACAGGCCCATGTCCTTCGCGGCCTGGCGGATGTCCTCGGGAATCGCATTGGTCTCGGCGATCTCCTGCTCGCGCGGCACGACCACGTTGCGCACGAACGCGCGGGTCTGCGCGAGGATCTCGCGGAAGTCGTCCTCGTCGACCTCGGGGGCCGGGATGGAGAGTGTCATGTCTACAACCTTCGTGCGGCCGCGGGGAGGTGTCCAATACGAATGGCGCCATTCCCGTATAGGCATTGTCGATGGATGAGAGCCGTTCTACCGGCCGGTTCGCCGTTATATTCGGAGCATCGACTTGTCTGGGGGCCATCCCGAGTCCCGCCGAAAGGAATCGTAGATGTCTCTGTTGGAGAACCGCACTGCCGTGATCACCGGTGGCGCTCAGGGAATCGGCTTCGCCATCGCGCAGGAGTTCGTCGACGCCGGCGCCCGCGTCGTGATCGGCGACCTCGATCTCGATGCCGCCACCGCCGCCGCCGAGAAGCTCGGAGGGCGCGACGTGGCCCGGGCTGTGCGCGCCAACGTCGTCGAGTCCGCCGACTGGGACACCCTCCTCGCCGAGGCCGTCGACGGTTTCGGTTCGCTCGACGTGGTGGTCAACAACGCCGGTATCACCCGCGACGCGACGATGCGCACGATGACCGAAGAGGACTTCGACCTCGTCATCTCGGTGCACCTCAAGGGCACCTGGCACGGCACCCGCAAGGCCGCCGCGATCATGCGTGAGGCCAAGCGCGGCGCGATCGTCAACATCTCCTCGCTGTCCGGCAAGGTCGGCATGGTCGGCCAGACCAACTACTCCGCCGCCAAGGCGGGCATCGTCGGCCTCACCAAGGCCGCCGCCAAGGAGATGGCGCACCACGGCGTCCGCGTCAACGCGATCCAGCCCGGCCTGATTCGTTCGGCGATGACCGAGGCCATGCCGCAGAAGGCATGGGACCGGAAGATGGCCGAGATCCCCATGGGCCGCCCCGGCGAGGTCGACGAGATCGCCTCCGTCGCACTGTTCCTCGCGTCCGACATGTCCTCCTACATGACCGGCACCGTCCTCGAGGTCACCGGCGGCCGCTTCATGTGACGGTCCATCCGTCACCTCCCTCTCTTCCCGAAAGGTCATCATGCGTGAAGTTGTCATCTGCGAGCCGGTCCGTACCCCGATCGGCCGCTACGGCGGAATGTTCAAGTCCCTCACCGCAGTCGATCTCGGTGTCGCGGCTCTGAAGGGTCTACTCGAGCGCACCGGTGTTGCGCCCGAACAGGTTCAGGACGTCATTCTCGGTCACTGCAACGGCAACAGTGAGGCCCCGGCCATCGGCCGCGTCGTCGCTCTCGACGCCGGTCTGCCGATCACGGTGCCCGGCATGCACATCGACCGTCGCTGCGGTTCGGGCCTGCAGGCCGTCATCCAGGCCGCCTTCCAGGTCGGTAACGGCGACCACGATCTCGTCGTCGCCGGTGGCACCGAGTCGATGAGCAACGCGGCGTTCTACTCCACCGATATCCGCTGGGGCGGCGCCCGCACCGGTGTGCAGATGCACGACGGGCTGGTCCGAGCCCGCTCGACCGCCGGTGGCCGTTTCTACCCGGTGCCCGGCGGCATGATCGAGACCGCGGAGAACCTGCGTCGGGAGTACTCGATCTCCCGCGACGAGCAGGACGAGCTGGCCCTGAACTCGCACCTGCGTGCAGTCCACGCCCAGAAGAACGGGATCCTCGCCGAGGAGATCATCCCAGTCACGGTGAGCAGCCGTAAGGGCGACGAGGTCATCGACACCGACGAGCACCCGCGTCCCGACATCAGCCTGGAGACCCTGGCCAAGCTGAAGCCGATCATGGGCAAGCAGGATCCCGAGGCCACCGTCACCGCCGGCAACGCCAGCGGCCAGAACGACGCCGCCTCCATGGCGATCGTCACCACCCCGGAGAAGGCCGCCGAGCTGGGCCTGACCCCGCTGGTGCGGTTCGTCTCGTGGGGCGTCGCCGGTGTCCAACCCAAGGTCATGGGTATCGGCCCCGTGCCGGCCACCGAGGTCGCCCTCGCCAAGGCGGGCATCACCCTCGCCGACGTCGACATCATCGAGCTCAACGAGGCGTTCGCCGCGCAGGCCCTCGCGGTGACCCGCGAATGGAAGTTCGGCAAGGCCGACTTCGAGCGCACCAACGTCCACGGCTCCGGCATCTCGCTCGGCCACCCGGTCGGCGCGACCGGCGGACGCATGCTCGCCACCCTCGCCCGCGAGCTGTACCGTCGCGAGGCCCGCTACGGCCTCGAGACCATGTGCATCGGCGGCGGCCAGGGCTTGGCAGCGATCTTCGAGCGCGTCGCGTAAGCAGACAGCTCCCGGTTCGGGGAGGTTGTGTTCGGTTTTCTCGAGAAAACCGAACATAACCTCCCCGAACTTCTTTCGTCGCAGGTGACCGGGCTGGGGATGACGCCGGATTGTCCACAACCGGGCCTCGACGCGGCGTCAGGAGGCGCGTCGCGCCCGGCATGCTCGGCGCGTGATCGACTTCGACGAACCGTTCTCGGGACGCGCGGCACTCGCTGCCGGCGTCGTCACGCGGCATCGGCTCGCACGCGACTTCGTCCACCTCCACCGCGACGTCTACATCCGACGAGGGATCCCGGCCACCCCGCTGCTGCGTGCGAAGGCGGCATGGTTGTGGTCGCAGGGCCGCGGCGTCCTCGCGGGAGTGTCCGCCGCTGCCGTGCACGGCACTCGATGGCTCGACCCGGATGCGGCGGCCGAACTCGTCCGCTCCGATCACGTCCGGTCGGCGCCGGGCATCTCGGTCCGACGCGCCCCGAAGCTCGACACCTGCGTGGTCGACGGGATGTTCGCGACCACACCGGCGCAGACGGCCTTCGATCTCGCCCGGCGAATGCCGTTCGATCGGGCCGTCGAAACGATCGACGCGCTCTGCAACGCGACCGGCCTGAAGGTGCCTGAGATCGAGGAACTCGCGACGAGGAGCAAAGGCGCACACGGTATCGGTGCCGTGCCGCGGGTGCTCGCCCTCGTCGACGGTGGGGCTGCGTCACCGCCCGAGACCCACACGCGTCTGCTCCTCGTCCGTGCCGGTCTCCCACCGCCGGAGACCCAGATCGAGATCTTCGACGGCGACGTGTTCGTGGCGCGAGCCGACATGGGATGGAAGCAGTGGCGGGTGCTCGTGGAGTACGACGGCGTGCAGCACTGGACCGACCCCACTCAGCGCACCCGCGACATCGATCGGTACGCGGTGCTGCCCGAACTGGGGTGGGCGGTCATCCGGGTCGGCGCCGACCTCCTCTACCGGCGGCCCGAAGTCTTCGTCGAACGGGTGCGGCGTGCTCTGGGAGCGGCCGGTGCGCCCGTCTGAGCAGAACTTCGGGGAGGTTGTGTGCGTGTTCTTCGAGAAACCCGAACACAACCTCCCCGAACTTTCGACGGGCCACGCTATTCGGTGCGGAGGAGGTAGAAGCGGAAGAAGCCGAAGTCCTCGATGGGGAGCACGTCGACCTCGGTGAAACCGGCATCGAGGGCATAGCGGCGCAGGGTCGCGGGACGCATGACGGTGCCCGTCGCGGCGCTCGGGGTGTGGCTCATACCGTCAGGGAGGCAGATGGTGAGGCTGTAGCCGTACATGAGCCGTTCGACGTCGTCGCCGGGCGCGGTGAAGGTGTCGGCGACCGCTTCGTCCATGACGATCATGAACCCGCCGGGTGCGAGCGACCGCCGTACGGCAGCCAACACTTCGACCGGTCGGGGCATGTCGTGGACGCACTCGAATGCGAAGGCCGCCTGGAAGTTTCCATCGGGCAGTTCGGACGCGTCGCACTGCGTGAACGTGACGCGTTGCGCCACATCGGCATTCTCCGCGAGGTTCGACCGGGCCATCTCCACCGACGGGGCGTCGATGTCGAAGCCGTGAACCTTCGCATCCGGATAGGTGCGCGCGATCGTGATCGTCGACCATCCCCCGCCGCAGCCGATGTCGGCGATCTGCGCGCCCGGCTGCCCGAGCACCCGGTCGACCTCCGGTACCGACCGCAGAGCATCGGGCAGCGCCTTCTCGAACAGCGGCCTGTTCGCGTCGGCCTGTGACTCGCACACGTCGCGGCCGAACTGGCTCCAACTCACGCCGCCACCGTTGCGGTACGCCTCGAGCAGACCGGGAAGCTGCATCGTCGCGCCGACGATCATCCGGGCGAGCGGCGCCATGTACGCCAGGCTGTGCGGATCGGTGAGTACCTCGCGACCGACCGCAGACAGCGTGAAGCGTGGGGGATCGCCGTCGTCGACGTCGAGCAGACCGGTCAGAGCCTGCTGCTCGAGCCACTCGCGGGTGTACCGCGGGTGGGTTCCGGTGCGTTCGGCCAGTTCGTCGGCCGTCGCAGGTCCGTCGTCGGCGAGGCTTCGGTACCAGCCGAGACGGTCGCCGACCAGGATCGTGAGGGTGTCCATGGTGCCGAGGACGGAATCGAGGACGCGCTGCGCGTACGCGTCGACGGAATCGAGGTGGACGGAGGAAGTCGTCGAGGTGGACATACGGATCATCTCCCGAGGAGAAGTGGATGTCGTCCCCACCATCGTCGCCCCCGGATCCCCGGATGTCACCGTTCCGTCGGGAGTTGCTCCTCCGCGCCGGACTCCTCGGACGACCGCACGAAGTCGACGAAGGCGCGACCGGCCTTCGACAGCGAGGCCGGGTCGAACACCAGTCCGTACGACTGCGCGAAGGTCGGCTCGCACGGACGGACCACCGCGACGTCCTGCGCCGACTCGGCGAGCGACCGTTCGACGAACGACCCACCCAGACCGGCGAGCACCATCGGCAGGCGGGCCTCGCGATGATCGGTGAGCACGGAGATGGGACGGCGCACCTCGGCCTGCCGCATTGCGTAGTCGATCGCGTCGCTCACGGAGCCACCACCGCGCGGCACGAACACCATCGGGATGTCGGGGAGCTCGGCCAAGGACAGCGGCCCGGGTGGCAGGTCGGTGCCGGGGGGATAGGCGAGCCAGTACTCGGTCTGTCCGAGCTCGATGATCTCGAGACCCACCTCGTCCTCGACGGGCAGATGGGTGACGACGAACTCGCAGTAGCCGTCGTGGATGACCGACGCGGTGAACTCCTCCGCACGCAGATCACCGAGGCGCGCGGTGACTTTGGGATGGAGACGGCGGAACTCGGAGACCAGGTCGACGATCGGGCCGGTTGCGAGAGCGGGGAAGACCATCAGATCCAGTCGGCCCGTCACCTCGGTCGTCGACACGGTGAGCAGCTCCTCGACCGCGTTCACATCGCGGAGGATCTGCCGGCTCGGGCCGATCAGTGCCTTGCCCGCCGCGGTGAGCACCATGCCGCGCCCGATGCGGTGGAACAACTGCACCCCCAGCTCGCGCTCGAGGCTGCGCAGTGCCTGGGAGACGGTGGGCTGGGCGACGCCGAGCTCGGCGGCCGCGCCGTTGATGCCGTCGTTCTCCACGACGGCGAGGAAGTATTCGACCTGACGGAACTCCATGTCGTCACGCTTCCCAGGGGGTGCCGGTGGTGGTCGCCACGAATGCGGCGGCAGCGGGGGACAGATCGCCGGGTCGCATCACCAATCCGACGGGACGCCGGAACGGTGGGTCCAGGGGCCGGACGACCGCACCGGGGATCTGCTTCTCGGCGACGCGACGCGGCACGATCGTCCCGGCGGTGCCACGCTCGACGAACTGCCACAGGGCTGCCTGGTTGGCGCAGTCGACGACGACGTTCTGATCGCCGAGCAGTTCACCGGTGCGTGCGGCGCTCGCGCGGGAGCCGAGGTCGAGGACCAGCGGGAAGTCGCGGACCTGGGCCCGGGTGACGGGGTCGGGCACGTCGGCGGCGAGGTCGGGGTGCACGGCGAGCACCATCTCCTGCTCGAGGACCGGAACGGTGATCATGCCGGCGTGATCGACGGACAGGTCGGTGATGCCGATCTCCGCCTCGCCGCGGCGCAGCGCCGCGTGGACTCCGGGAGGGCCTTCGGCGTCGTTCACCCGCACGGTCAGGTTGGGGTAGCGCCGACGGAAGCGCTGGACGAACTCGATGACGGGGTGGATCGAGAACGTCGCGAAGGTGACGATCTCGACACGACCGGCCTGGAGATCGCGCACCGCCGCGACCTTCTGTTTCGCCCGCTCGACGTCGGCCAGGATGCGGCGTGCGGCGCCCTCGAGGACACGACCGTCCTCGGTGAGGGTGAGCCGTCGGCCGGTGCGGTCGAACAGGGTCGTGTCGAGGCGGCGTTCGAGGGTGCGGATGGCCTGCGACAACGACGGCTGCGAAATGTAAAGTGCCTGAGCAGCTTTCGTGATCCCGCCGTGGTCGACGACCGCCACGAAATAGGTCACGAGGTGCAAGTCCACCCGATTATCGTAGGTGACGCTCAGAACCGTCCCGGACGCAACCGTCAGGAAGGGGTGTCTACCGGGCGCGGTACCCGCCATCCGCCGGTGAACGACGGCTCGCGTTTGTCGACGAATGCACGCATCGCATCGGGGGCGTCGGTGGCGTGGTTGATCGCCTGCGAGCGGGCCTCGTTCTCGAGTGCTTCGCGGAGCGTGAGCGACGAACCCTGCTCGAGCATCCGCGCCGACATGCTCACCGCGACCGGCGGGGCGGCGGCCAGCCGCGCGGCCAGTTCGGCGGCGCGACCGGCGAGGGCGTCGGGCTCGACGAGCTCGGTCACCAGGCCCAGGTCGTATGCTTCCTCGGCGCACACGATGTCGGCGAGCATGACCAGACGCTTCGCCTGGTGCAGTCCCACGAGGCGCGGCAGGATCCACGACCCGCCGAAGTCGATCGACAGTCCGCGCCGCGCGAAGATCTGACCGAACTTCGCGGTGCGGGAGGCGACGACCACGTCGCACAGCAACGCCATGTTCCATCCCGCGCCCACCGCATACCCCTCGACCTGCGCGATCAACGGCTTCGAGAACTCCGCGACGGCGAGCGCCGTCTCGTTGATCTCCCGCATACGGTCGAGGGGATGGGCGGAGTCGCGCCGTTCCATGTCGGCACCGGTGCAGAAGTCACCACCGGCGCCGGTGAGGATCACGGCGCGGACGGAATCGTCGTGCTGGAGCGCACCGAACGTCTCACGCAACGACCGCCACGCCTCGACCGTCATCGCGTTCTTGCGCTCCGGTCGACTCAGCGTGATCGTGGCGACCGAGCCGTCCTGCGCGACCAGAACGTCCGACATTCCTACTCGCCCTTCCAGACCGGTGCGCGCTTCTCGGCGAACGCCCGGGCGCCTTCCTTGGCGTCGGCCGACGCGAAGACCGGGTCGATGAACTTGCGCTGCGCGACGAAGGCGTCGGGGTCGGTGTAGTTGGCGGCCATCGCGACGACCTGCTTGGTGGCCTTGACGGCGAGGGGGCCGTTCGCCGCGACGCGGGCGGCGAGTTCCTTTGCCACGGTGAGTGCTTCACCGGGCTCGGTGACGCGGTTGACCAGGCCGTGCTGGTGGGCGACCTCGGCGGTGAGTGGGTCACCGGTGATGGCCAGTTCCATCGCGAGCGGGTAGGGGAGGATCTTCGGCAGGCGCAGCAGGCCGCCGGCCGCCGCCGCGAGTCCGCGCTTGACCTCGGGGATACCGAACTTCGCTTCGCGCGACGCGACGATCAGGTCGGCGGACAGGGCGAGCTCGCATCCACCGGCCAGGGCCCAGCCCTCGACGGCGGCGATGAGCGGCTTGCTCGGCGGTGCCTCGGTGAGGCCACCGAAACCGCGGCCGGGGATCGACGGGCGCTCCCCGCGTGCGAACGCCTTCAGATCCATTCCGGCGCAGAACGTTCCGCCGGCACCGGTGAGGATGCCGATGGTCAGGTCGGGGCGTGCCTCGAACTCGTCGATGGCCGCGGCCAACGCCTCCGAGACCTCCAGGTTCACGGCGTTCTTGGCCTCGGGGCGGTTGAGGGTGAACACCGCGACGCCGTCGGCGAATTCGGTGAGGACAACGCTCATGTCAGTTTTCCTTCGTATGGGTCGGAGTGGAGAGAGTCCAGTGGGCGGGAGTTCCACCGTCGGAACGGATGTCGCCTCTATCGGCGAGAACGAGCAGATGGGCCTGGGTTTCGCGGACGGCGAGTCGCTGCAGCCGGGGATCCATCACATCGATAGGACGCGACCACGTGACGCGGGTCGTGATCTCCCACGCCGTCGACTCGGGCCTGGACGCGACGGCATCGCGGATCTCGTCGAGACGGACCTCGTGGTGGTCCATGAGTTGGCGTGCGCGTTCGGTGACTCCGCGGAACCGGTACTCGTGGGCGGGCAGCACCTCGCAGTCCGGCAGAGCCGTCGTCGCATGCAGCGACAGCAGGTATCGGTGCAACGGGTCGCCCAGTTCGCCGGGGCCGGAGGAGATGTTGGGGCTGATGCGCGGGAGCATGTGGTCGCCGCTGAACAGCAAGTCGCGGTCGCGGTCGACGAAGGCGAGGTGACCGGGCGTGTGGCCGGGCGTCCACACCGCTTCGATGTTCCACCCGGGCAGATCGAGTCGATCACCATGAGCGAGAACGACATCCGCGCTCTCGCCTCGGGGGAAGCGGACGAGTTCGAAGCGGGCGGCCTCGACGACCTCGGGCGGTGCGCCGAGTCCGGTGAGGTCTACGCGCCATGCTTCCTTGTCGGCGGCGGCGTCCTCCGGGGTGAAGTGCCCGAGGGCGGCGGCGTCGGCGGCGTGCATCGCGATCACAGCGCCGGTCGTTTCCTCCAACCGGGGTGCCAGACCGAAATGGTCGGGATGCAGGTGAGTGATCGCCGCGTAGCGCACCTCGGTGATGTGATGGCCGGTCGCGGCGACACCGGCCACGAGGGTGTCCCACGACTCCTCGGTGTCCATACCGAGGTCGATCAGGGCGAGGCCGTCGTCGAAGGCGAGCGCATAGGACAGCACGTACCGCAGCGGGTTCTTCGGCATCGGAACCGGAATCGACCACAGTCCTGGCCGCACCTCTTCGACCGGTGGCAGTACGCCGGCCGCCCACGCTTCACGCTGGACGGTACCGAGATCCTCGGTGACGATCATGACGTCGTTCCTTCCCGTGCAGGAGCGAACTCGTCGCGCAGTGTGCGCTTCAGGATCTTGCCGCTGGCGTTGCGAGGCAACTCGTCGACGAAGTGGATGTGCCGGGGCTTCTTGTAGGAAGCCAGACGTTCGACGGTGAACTCGAGGAGTTCGGCCTCGGTCGGTGTCTCGGCTCCGGGCGCGACCCGCACGACGGCGGTCACGGCCTCGCCCCACCGGTCGTCCGGAACTCCCACCACTGCGACCTCGGCGACGGAAGGATGTTCGGAGATGACCGATTCGACCTCGATCGGGTAGACGTTCTCACCCCCGGAGATGATCATGTCCTTCACGCGGTCGGTGACGAACAGGTAGCCGTCCTCGTCGATGTGCCCGGCATCGCCAGTGCGCAGAAAACCGTCCTCGGTGAACAGGGCGGCGTTCTCGGCCTCGCGTCGCCAGTAACCCTGTGTGTTGTTGCGCGACCGGCTCACGATCTCACCGGTTTCGCCGCGGGGGAGCGGTTCGCCGGTGGCGAGGTCACGGATCTGGACCTCGATCCCCGGCAGCCCGGTGCCGGCCGAACGTAGGAGGTAGGAGCGCGGACCGTGCGGGTCGTGGTCCTCGGCACGTAGCGCTGTGAGGGCGCCCATCGTCTCGGTCATCCCGTAACGCTGCACGAAGCGGCAGCCGAGGGTGTCCATGGCGCGGGCGAGTTGCGTGGGCGTGATGGGAGAGGCGCCGTAGGCGACCAGACGCAGCGCCGACAGGTCGTAGTCCGACAGGTCGGGCATCTCCACGAGCATGTTGATCACCGACGGCACGAGGAATGCGTGGGTGATGCCGTGCTCGGAGATGGCGGCCGCCACCAGGTTCGGGCGCATCTCACCGAGCAACACCAGGTGCAATCCCGCCGACAGGGTCGTGCTCATCCAGCCGGCGCCGGCGATGTGGAACAGGGGCAGCGCGTCGAGGGACACCGAGTCCTCGGTGAACTCGTACAGCGCGAAGTTCTGCGGTTCGTTGAACAGGTTGTGATGCGTCGCCACAACACCTTTGGGTCGACCCGTGGTGCCCGAGGTGTAGAGCTGCAGCACCTCGGTCCGCGGGTCGTCGCCGAAGCCGGGGTCGATGTCGTCACCGGAGGCGACGAAGTCGTCCCACGACCGTGCACCGGGAACGGTGGAGGCGTCGCCGACCACGACGATCTGTACGGCGGGCAGGACTGTGGCGGCAGCGCGGGCCGATGCGGCGAACTCGTCCTCGACGATCAGGACGTCGAGCTGCGCGTCGTCGGCGATGTCGGCGATCTCGCCCGGGTTCAGGCGCCAGTTGAGCGGGGTGAAGACCAGTCCGGCCTTGGCGCAGCCGACGAACGAGGACGCGCCGGGTAGGCCCATGCGCAGCAGTGCGCCGATGCGCTCGGACGTCGCCGGAACGGTCGCGAGCGCCGAGGCGACCCGGTTGGTGAGCGCGTCGAACTCGGAGTAGGTGAGTGTGGTTCCGCCGGAGCTGACCGCCGCACGATCCGGATGTTCGACTGCCAGCTGCCGGATTCGGTTGGGAAGGTGCAACTCGCTCACATCACGCTCCTGATCGACACGGCCGACGCGCGGACATGCCGTCCACGCCGTTCCAGTCGATCACGATCGTGACTGCTGCCACAAAGACCTGCAGCCGTACGCAACGTTAGGGCAAACCTATGGTCTCGAGGCGATCGATCAGTCGATCTGCAGTTCACCCATCCGGCCCCACTCGGTGCCCGGAATCTCCGTGTTGAGGATGCGCGGGGTCTCGACCAGCGCCGGCCGCATTGCGTCGAGCCCCCTGCGGAAGTGATCGGACTTCACGTGCTCGGATCCGGCGTCCCCGTCGCGGAACGCCTCGACGAGAACGAACTCGGACGGATCGTCCACGCTGCGGGACCAGTCGAACCACAGGTTCCCGGGTTCGCTGCGAGTCGCCTCGGTGAACTCCGCGGTGGTCTCGAGCCAGCTGTCCTGGTACTCCGGCTTCACCTTGAAACGGACCACGATGAAGATCATCTTGCCTCCGGTCGGTAGATGTTGGAGGGACGGATCGTCCCTTCGTCGAACATATCGCCGTACTCACCGGTGAGGGCGTCGAATCCGTGACCGAGCGGCAGACCCCCACGAGGCAACCCGACACGTCAGCGACGTTCCGTCAGCCGCTCGTAGGACACCCGCCACACCCATTCGACCGGTCCCTGGCGGAATCGGCCGAGCCACCAACGGGATCCGACGACCATCACCGCTCCCACCGCGATGTACACCGCGATCGTGAACGGGACCCGCATGGCGGGGTCCACGGTCTTCGCCAGACCGAATCCCCAGTCGTAACAGAGCACCGACGCGACGATGTTCTGCAGGATGTAGCAACTCAGCGCGGTCCGCCCGATGCGTTCACAGGCGGTGCCGACCGTGCCGGTGGTGGACCTGCCGATGTATAAGTGGGCGATCCACGCCAGCAGGCCGAGCGCGACGAACGGGGCGATGCCGTAGCGCGCTGCGAATACACCTGCGGCACCGCCGAACAGACCCACGGCGAGGTCGAGCGGTGCTGCGATCGCCCCGACCACCATCAGCCGCCGGCGCAGCACCGCACCTCTGCTGTCGAACAGCCCGGAGGAATACAGTGCGGCGCCGGTCAGGAACAGCGCGACCGTCATCGGGATCACGAAGATCACCTCGGCGCGGAACGCAGCGGCGTTGTCCACGCGGAAGACGATCATGTCCCACCAGGTGGCGGTGGTCAGCTCGGGGGTCTCCGCATTCGGCGGTGAACTGGCGAGCGCCACGACGAGCGCGGTCACGGCCAGCGCGTGAACAGCGACGGCCGTACCCGCGACCCACAGCCGCACACGACGGGAGGAGATCACGAGCCCGCACACGAGCATGGACGTCAGCGCATACCCCATGAGGATGTCGAACTCGGCGACGAGCAGGTAGTGCACCACCCCGTCGACGAAGAGCAGGGCGGCGCGTACCCGGTAACCGCCGGGCCACGGCCGCCCCGCTCGCTGAGCGGACGCCGCCTGCACGGCCAGGCCGATCCCGAACATCAGTGTGAGCAACCCGAGGAACTTTCCCTGCGCGAGTTGCATGAGGATGCGTTGCGGCCACGGATCGGTGCCGATCGAGGCGAGATATCCGACGATCCCGGCGGGGTCGGTGAAGATCCAGACATTGGCGGCGAAGGTGCCGAGGATGGCGATCCCCCGGGCCACGTCGAGGGCGAGGATACGTTGCTGTCGCGTCGTCGAACCGGTGACCGTCATGATCCTCACCATGCGATGCGGCGGGGTCGGCGCGCGTCGGCCGACCGGGGGATGACGGGTCCTCCATGCGGGTGACCCGCGTTCGGTGATCTCCCCGAGAGCAGACATCGGCGAGGAGAACAGAGCAGGAACTGTCGGGTCCCGTGAGCCTCGGTGATGTGAACATGGAGCCATGCACGAAACCCCCACCGAGCTCGCCGACCTCCAGGTGCTCCTCGACACGTCGCTGTCCCGGTCCACATCCCACCTGAGGTCGATCGTCGACGAGTCGCGGACCCTCACGGCCGAGCAGCTCGTCGAGGTGCTCACGGGCATGTGCGTCCTCTCGCTGGCGACGGTCACCGCCGGCGGGGAACCGCGCATCAGTGCTGTGGACGGACATTTCCTGCACGGCAAGTGGTACTTCGGCACGGCCCGCAACGCCGCCAAGGCCCGGCATCTCGCCGCGCGTCCCGCGGCCAGCGCGGCGCACGTGCGCGGGGAGGACCTCGGCGTGTTCACACACGGCCACGTGGAGATTCTCAACCCGCGCGGCGGTGAGCCGGCCGACGACTGGCCCGAACTGCTCGCCTACCTTCAGTCGTTCTACGGCGGGGACGCGTTCGACTGGAGCGAGGAGGTGGTCTACTACCGCCTGAACCCGCACTGGATGACCGTGTACGCGCCCGATGTCACGACACTCGTCGATCGGCGCTGATCCCTCTGTGCGAGGGGACGATCAGTCCGGAAGCGAACTACCACCCAGCGCGCCGCGCAGATGCTCGGTCTCGGTGGGCAGGCTGTCGGGAACGAACGTCCATCGGCCTCCCGTCCACGGATCGGCCAGCTCCCCGTCGACGGGAAGCTTCTGCGCCTCGTCCCACAGGATCTCCGCGACCCGATCGTCCGGGGGATCACCCGCGAGGACGACCGAGACCCGGCCGGCACTGCCGGTACGCGCGATCCGGACGATCTCGGGCAGGTCGTCGTGGTCGTAGCCGTAGGGGAACCCGGCGAGGACCAGCAACACGGGTGAGGCGGTCTCCGCGTCGACCTGCCGGGCGAGCGTGTCGAGGTCCGCCGCGTCGGCCAGCCCCCGGAGTCTGGCGGGGACCCGCGACCGGTCGTGGACGGGCGGTCCGGCAAGTCGGGCTGCGGTGAGGGGTTCGAGTGCGGGCAGCGTCCGCCCGGGATCGACGAGGTGCAGCAGGGTGTCGGGCCGGGCCGTGAGCAGTCGCACGACCACGGACGACACGACGGGACCGAGGTCGGCGGGGTCGCCGTCGATCCACAACGGTCGCGTGAGCGGTGCCGGCAGGCACAGGGGGATGCGCAGCGGACCCAGATCGGGCGCCGTCACCTCACCCACCCGCACGCCGTCGCTCGGCAGGTGCAGGTGCATCCAGGCCGGGGAGATCCAGGATGCGAGTGCGGGCGGCAACGTCGCGTCGACGGTGAGCAGTTCGGCGGCGAGCACCGCGCTGTCGTCGCGGTAGCGGGCCTCGGCGACACCGACGAGCTCGTCGTAGCGCTGCTGCGCACGCGCCCGGGCACGGTCGGCCTCGGGCTCCATGCGCCGGGCGGGATCGGCCACAGCTGTCGAGAGTTCGTCGTCGAAACGGTGCTGGGCGAACTCCGCACTCGACGTGTACGCGGCGGCCGATCGGGCGGCGTCCTCGAAGATCCGCCACAGCACCTCGAGAGGTGAGAGGCCGATGACCGGGCCGGGCCCGGGAGCGGCCACCTTCTCCGCGTCGGAGGGTGACTCGACCTCCACCCCGTGCGCGGTGAACATCTCGGCGAGTGCACCGGCGTATCCCTGGCCGAGGGCGCGGATCTTCCATTCGTCGTGACGACGGTAGATCTCCCAGCACAGCAGCGCCGTCTCGGTACCGACCGCCGGTTCCACGTGAAACGACGCGAGGACGGTGCCCGCCGCGTCGCACAGCGAGGTCGACACCGCTGCGGGTCGCTCGCAGCCGACCGCACACAGCACGCGTGCGCCGGGACGGACCGCGTCGACGTCGACGACGATCACCTTGCCCTCGAGCCGAACGCCCGCCGTCGTCGGTTGGTTGTAGAACACGACGTCGTCGGAGGACGCCACCTGCAGGCCGTCGTCCACGACGAACGCGCACACGTCCAGAGGGACGGATGCGGTCGCCGTGAAACGGGCCGTGCGGGTCGGCAGCGGGGCGTTGCGCCCCGCTGTGAAGAGTTCGCCCACCGGTCAGACGGCCAGGAACCGGCCCAGTTGCGGCGCGGCCTCACCGGGATGCTTCGCCTGCATGCCCTCGCCGATGGCCTGCAGCTTCCATTCGCTGCCCTGGCGGTAGACCTTCGCCATGACCATGCCCGTGAACGGCATGCCGCCCTGCAGCGTGTAGCGGGCCAGCTCGGTGTCGATCGTGCCGTCGACGAGACGGCAGAACGCGTTCTGCACCTGCTCGAAGGTGTGGCCCTTGTAGGAGGTCACGATGAACATCACCGTCGTGACATGGGCGGGGACCCGCGTGAGGTCGACAAGCATCACCTCGTCGTCGCCCTCACCGGCACCGGTGAGGTTGTCGCCCTGGTGCTGGACCGAGCCGTCCTTCGACTGCAGCTGGCCGTAGTACACGACGTCGGCGATCTGGTTGTCGGCGAACATCACGGCCGAGGCGTCGAGGTCGATGTCGGCGGAACGGTTGCCGAACAGGCCACGCTTCTCCACCGGATCCCAGCCGAGCCCCATGCGCAGGAAGGTCAGCGCGACGCCGCCGTCCTTGCGGAGGGTGACCTTCTGGCCCTTCACCAGGCTTACCGGGCGGTTCTTCGTGAGGCTGACCTCCGCAGGCTGTGCCGGAGGTGCCGGCTGTGCCGGAGGTGGTGTCTGCTGCACGGGCGGTGTCTGCTGCACGGGCGGGGCCGGAGCCGGCGTGGGAGCGACGGGCTGAGGTGCGGCAGCAGGCTGGGCGGGTGCGTCGTCGACGCTGACCCCGTGATCGGTCACCAACGCCGCGAAACCGCCCGCATATCCCTGGCCCACGGCGCGGACCTTCCACGCGCCCTGGCGCCGGTACAACTCCAGCGCGATCACGATGGACTCGGTGCTCAGTCCGTCGATCCGGTACTCGTACAACACCGTTCCCGCACTGTCGGACACGCGCGCGGTGGGCGGTGCGAACCGGCCGAAGCTACTCGACGCGTCGTCGAGGGTGATCACGGCGCGCACCTGATCGATGTCGGCGGGAACCTGCGCGAGCGACACGGCGAGCGAGGCCGCCTGCCCGGGCGCGCCGGATACGAGACGCACACCCGGCCCGGTGGGCTGGTTGAAGAACACGAAGTCGGCGTCGGAGCGCACCTTGCCGTCGGCCTTGACGAGCAGTGCGGACAGATCGGCGGGCGTGGTCAGCTCGAGCGAGACGACGACGTCGGACGCGGTGAGCGGTCCGTTCTGACCCTTGGAGAGCGGAGTCGGCAAGAGATGTGTCCTCACTGTGTCGGTGACCGGGCACCTTCTACTCTACGAAGCGACCGGAAGACGAGCGGATCGGGCGAACCAGGCGAGGATCTCCTCCCCGGCGGTGACGCCCGCGGCGTCGGTCACCGAGACGGTCGGGTGGCGCCAGTCCATCAGTTCGAGTTCGCCGTGGCGAGGCCGGATCGCGGCGTCGGCGGCCTTCAGCATCTCCGCATCGAGCGCACCGTCACCCGCGGCGAAGACCGGGGCGTCGTCGGTAAGCACCCCGCGGTCTCGGAGCCGGCGGTGCACCTCGGCCACCGCGCGGCTCTTGCACACGCTGTTCGGCATCGTGTAGATCTTCCGGCCCTGCTGCGACGCGTTCCAGCCGCGCGTCGAACACCACTCGTGCCAGTCGTCGAGAAATCCCGCCGGTTGCGCTGCGACGTCGACGACGAGGTAGCAGAACAACTCGTCGGCGATACGGAACTTCGACACCCAGTCCTCGGAGATACGGCGGCGCAGTTCGGTCGTCACCTCGTCGAGGCTCGCACCCCCCGCGCGTACCGCTGCTTCCACGGTCCTGCGCCAGTGCGGGTCGAGATGCCCGTCCTCGAGGATCGACCCACCGTTGCTCGCGATTGCATAACGCCACGGACCGCCGGGGAGGTCGATGCGGCGGAACTGTTCGGGTGTGCGCGTGGTCGTCGGCACCATCGCGACCTCGCCGGCGAGCGTCCGAAGCTGTTGCGCAGCAATGTCCGTGACGTACGACAGCGGTGCGCTCTCGTAGTACTCGACACAGAGTAGATCCTGCGTGTCGAACTGGTCGCCGGTCATCGCGGCGCGCGAATAGATGAGGGTGCGGTCGAGATCGGTGGCGACCAGTGCGGTCGCAGTGCTGGTCACGGCAGGTCCTTGATCAGTCCCATGCAGGAGTAGGCCAGGTCGGGAACCTCCTCGACGGGAACGTCGCGAGCGGCCGCGAGCATCCGGATATGGGCGTGCTCGTCGGCGGTGATGTCGCGCACCAGAACCTTCCAGGGAACGCGGCGCAACAGCACGCGGGTGGTCTCTCCGACACCGGGTTTGACGAAGTTGACGCTCGAGATGCCGTACTGCGCCCGCACCCGCTCGACGGACTCCCAGCCGGCCCAGGTGGGGGTGCGGTCGGATTCGAGCACTGCCTGCGCGGCCGATGCGACGTCGCCGCACGTGTCGAACTCCGCGGCGACGGCGTCCAGCAGATGATTCGACACGTCGTCCGCGGCCAACTCGGCGTAGAACTTGGCGCCGTGGAACTCCCCGGGGCCGATCAGGCTGTCGTTGAGGACCGTTCGTGAGACCAGTCCGGAGACGGTGGAGTTCAGGCAGGCGGAGGCGATGAGAAAGTCGTCGCGCGTGCCGTAGGTGCGGACGCAGTGGCCGGGGTCGGCGAGTACCGCGAGATCGTCGGACAGGACGGGACCGCCTCGCGCGGTGTATTCGACGAGCGCAGCGGACAGTTCACGCGCGATCGCGCCTTTGCCCGTCCAGCCGTCGACGAAGACGACCGACGCGGGAGCGTGCCGCGCGGTGATGTGGTCGAGAGCGGCGGAGTCGATGCCGCGACCCCGGACGATCGACACGGCGTAGTGCGGCAGCGTCAGACCGTGGTGGTGCAGCGCCCATCGACGGATCAGGATGCCGATCGGGGTGCCCGCCCGCGCGAGCGACACGAGGGTCAGGTCGGTTCCGCGTTCGGAGAGAAGCAGTTCGGTGACCGTGCCCACCGCGTGCGCCAACCGGCCCGCAGTGCCGGCCAGTGCCTTGTCGAACAGTTCGCGGTAGGCGGCGTCGGGTTGGTACTCGATCGGCAGGGACTCCGCGTAGTGCGCGAGACCCGCCTGGATCCGCGCCTCCCGTTCGGCGATGTCGCCCTCCAGGTCGGCGTGGGAGAGATCCTTGAGCAGCCACGTCACCTCGTCGGGCGCGTAGGAGCCGAACTCGGGTCCGGTCAGTGGCACGGTCATACGGTCTCCCTGTGGGTGCGCAGCACCGTCGGATCGGTGGCGGGCACGATCACGACGAGGACGTCCTCACCGGCAGCAGTGAGCACGTCGAGAACACCTCCCGGTGCGCGCAGGCGGTCGGTGTCGGCGGGCGAATCGATGACGAGGATCAGCTCGGCGCGGACCTCGGTGGACGTAGGCGACTGCGCGTTGTAGAGGAAGCGCGGCACCTCGTTCTCGAACTCGCTGTCGATGTGTTCGGGTGCGGTGAAACGGAATCCGCGGCGCAGCGGATATCCGTCGACGTCCATCACGTGGACGGGGGAGCGGGTCGTGGTCTGGAACAGGGCGGGAGTGCCGCGGTCGACGAGTGCCTCGGCGAGTCGCAGCGGCAGATACATCAATTCCTCGTGTCCGACGACGACGGCGGGTCGCCGGGCGTCGCGTACGTCCGCGATCGTGTCGGCGAGCGTCGACAGAGCCGCGTCGAAGGCCGCCGCGTCGGTGCGCAACATCCCGTGCCGCCCGCCGTCGGGCACATGGGACGGCCACGCCGCGTGGAGGAACCGGACGTCGCCGCGTTGCTCCCCCACCGGATTGAGGAGAGGGTCGGGTAACGCCGCGACCCGCGCGACGAGATCGTCGGGGACGACGGATCGTCCGGCGGCCAGGCTCACGTGCTCGATGCTCGTGCCGAGTTCCGCGGCGACCTCTGCCGTCCGGCGGCGATCCTGTTCCGACCGCATGTCGACGAGGGAGGCGAGGACGTAACGATCACGCGGATGATCGCGGTGCAGCGCGCGGATGGCGTCGAGGGCCGTTGCTCCCGTGGAGATCTCGTCGTCGACGAGCACGAGCGGTGCGGCGTTGGCGAACAGTGCGCCGGAGGTCGGCTGCAGCAGGTGGAAGGTCGCGTGCGAGTGCCCCTCCTCGAATCCGGTGAGCACCTCCGCTCCGGGAACCTGGCGTCGCGTCGAATGCAGACAGCATGCGGCGTCGAGGGCGTCGGCCACGCAGTGACCGAGACCCGTTGCGGTCTCGGCGAATCCCATGACGACGGCGTCGGATGCCGCATCGCCGAGGAGGTCGGTGACGAGCCGGCCGAGCCGGTGACCGGCGCCGCGCACCGCGGCCGGTTCGGTGGGGATGTGCTTGCCGAGAACCGTGGAGACGAGCAGGTGCGCACGCCGTGGATTGCGTCGCAGCCCGGGCCTGACGAGCTCGGGAACCGTGTAGCCACATGACGACTCCGCATGTTCGAGAGCGAAACCGAGCTCTGCGGTGGCCCAGGGGATGTCGAGAATATCGGTCATCGGTCCACCAACGCCGTCAGCAGGTCGACGAAGGTGATCCCCTTGCGGGTGACACCGAACACCGACGCGCGCAACAGGGTCTGCTCGGCCCACGTACGGTGGGGTCGTCGTTCGTTCATCTTGTTCCCGTATCCCGAGGCCTGCACACCACCGGTGTCGCGATCGAGGATGTCGGTCGCATCGTGGAACTCCTCGTGGGTCACGGCCGACAGGGCATGCACCGCAGCGACATGCGACGGATGGATGACGGTCTTGCCCTGGATGCCGTTGGCGCGGTCGAGGGCGATCTCGCGCAGCAGACCGTCGAGGTCGCGGCTGACGAGCTGCTGACGGAACAGCACGGCATCCTGTTCCTCGAAGGGTGTCGAGCGCAGCATCGGTCGGAACATGCGTTCGTGGTCGGCAAAGTACTCCCAGACGGGCCCGGTGATGACGAAACCCGTTCCGTCGGTTCGCCCGAGGTGGTTGACGATGTCGGCGATCACGTCGACGACGACCCGGACGTCGTAGATCGTCAGGTCGCGGTCGCGCCGGATACCGAAGGTCGCGCACATGTCGGTCGCGCCGATCCGGACGGCGAGGATGCGGTGGCGATGTTCGGCGAGGATGCTCGAGATCGCACGCAATTCGCCGTCGCGGGTCTCGCGGTGGACGACCTCGGCCGACTCGATGACGGGCATCGCGTAGAGGTGACGGCCGAGGAGGTCCGACGCCGCGGCCACCGCCTCGAGGAAGACGGGGCCGGTGTGTGCGGTGAACTTGGGCACCACGAATCCGGTCAGCACGGCCTTGCCGGCGCCGAGCATCGACGCGATCCGCCCGACACCGTCGGCGGTGCGGACACGGACGAACAACATCATCGGCGTCGGTCCGCGTTCGGCGAGCGCATCGAGTGTCGAGACGGCGTTCTGCAGGCCCTGCTCGACCTCGTCGTCGGCGACGGCGTCCTCGAGGTCGAGCACCATCGACGTCACACCCTCGGCCGCACGTTTCGAGATGGTCGTGACGAGATCTCCGCGCGTCGCGGGTACGTAGAGCGTGGCGCCGAGAGCGGTCGCCAGGCGGTCGCGATCGTCGCTGTGCCCGAACGGCTCGGGACGGTGCAGGAACAACTCCTCCATCGTCGCGCCGTCGAGATGCCGAAAGTGCTGCATGGCGCGCACTTCGGTAAGCGTGGCCCCCCTCATGCGTTCTCGGTCCGTCCTCTCATCCGATCGACCACTCCTGCGATGAAGGTAGACACCGCATCCAAATCTCTGACGTAGGCCCAGTAGTCGGGGTGCACACCGGTGAGTGCGTCGACGGCCCTGTCGATCCGGCTCAACTGCGAGTCGAGAACGGAACCCCATTCTGCGGTGAGACCGCGTTGCACGGCCAGGTGTTGTGCGTCACGGAGGCGGAACCGTACCTCGTCGACCTTGGCCCCCGGATTCTGCCGGACGGAACGCAGCGTGGCGAGTCGTGCGGTCACGGCGTCGACGAGTTCCTCGGCGCGTGACAGCTCGGCGCGGATCGCCGCGACCAGCTCGAGCGCTTCCTCGGGGCGGCCGTCCTTCGCCGCCGCCCGTGCGCGTCCGAGCTGGTCCTCGGCGCGAGCGAGCAGTTCGGCGGCCTGTTTCTCGTTCCCGGACAGGTCGGCGGAGCTGGCCGCATTGAACTCGCGCAACAGCGCGGAGAAGGCCGGGGCGAGACCTTCCGCACGGGTCCGGACCGCTCCGATCCTGGTGGTGACCGAGGCGAGGGTGCGAACGGCTTCGTCGCGGCGCCCCGGTGCTGCGGCGAGGGCGTCGAGCAGAGCAGTGGTCGCCTCTTCGACTCGGAGGGCCGCTGTGCGGGTCGCGCCCACGCTGTGCGCTGCATCGAGGCTGTTCAGAGCCTTCTCGAGCGTTTCGGTGGCGGATCGGACCGACGGATAGTTCGCAAAGGAAACAAAATCCGGGGTCTGCGTCGCGGCGAGGGTGTTGCGCGCTTCGGTACGCATCCGGTGTGCCAGCTCGGGCACCGTGTTCGCCACGGTCGTCATGTGCTCGAGGTGTCCCCGGTTGTTTCCGAAGAATTCATCAAGTGTTCGTGTTGCTTCGGTTATCTGCCGCAGTGCCTGCTCGTAGGCCGGAGCAGGTGCGAGCGGTTGTTCCGGATCCGTCACTGCCAGTTGAAGATACGTCTCACCGGCGCGATAACACGCCTGACGGATGGGATCCCACTGACGGAGCAGGTGCCGTTCGGGTTCGAGCTCGTAGGACGCGGCCACACCGGCCTCGATGACGGACTGGCGCTTGTCCATGTCGAGGAACGCCGCGACCATCGCATCGTGTGCACGACGAGCCGCGGGATCTTCCGTGTTTCCCCCGCCGAACAGGCGGCGCGTCCATCGGCTCGCCACAGAACCGAATGGTACTGGGCGCACGTCCACCGGGCCGATCCGTCACCTTTCCGCCGGTCGGAACTGTGGTTCGTGCGGGTCACGAAGTGAGGCGCGGGACCGGGCATAGTGGATATGGGCGTACCCCACGGCAACAACTAGTGTGGGGAGAAACGCACACCGGGCGTGCCCTATACCGGTACGTCGACCGTTGGAACGATCGAAAGGACCCCGCATGGGCGTCAGCTTGACCAAGGGCGGAAACGTCTCCCTCACCAAGGAAGCTCCGAACCTGACGGCAGTGGCCGTCGGCCTGGGCTGGGACGTTCGCACCACCACCGGCACCGACTTCGACCTCGATGCCAGTGCCATCGCTACCGGGGCCGACAAGAAGGTCGTCTCCGACCAGCACTTCGTCTTCTTCAACAACCTCAAGTCGCCCGACGGTGCCATCGAGCACGCCGGTGACAACCGCACGGGTGAGGGCGAAGGCGACGACGAGGTCATCAACGTCGACCTCGCCGCCACCCCGGCGAACATCGAGAGCATCTTCTTCCCGGTCTCGATCTACGATGCCGATTCCCGCAGCCAGTCGTTCGGCCAGGTCCGCAACGCTTACATCCGCGTCGTCGACCGCGCGAACGGCAACGAACTCGCTCGTTACGACCTGTCCGAGGACGCCTCGACCGAGACCGCCATGGTCTTCGGCGAGCTGTACCGCAACGGTGCGGAGTGGAAGTTCCGCGCCATCGGCCAGGGCTACGCGTCCGGTCTCGCGGGTATCGCCCGCGACTACGGCGTCAACGTCTAGTTCGTTTCTTCCGGGTTCCGGCTTCGGTCGCAGTACCGAAGCCGGAGCCGACGTGCAGTAACCACCCTGCAACGCCCTGATTCCGATTAGAAAGGCCACGCTTCGTGGTTCTGCGAATATTCGGTGCATCCTTCGCGGTCACCGTCGTCTCCCTCGTGGTCGCCTTCCTCTACGGCGGCCCGCAGGCTCTGTTCCTCTGCGTGATCCTCGGCATCCTCGAGGTCTCGCTGTCGTTCGACAACGCGGTCATCAACGCGACCGTGCTGCGGCGGATGAGCGAGTTCTGGCAGAAGATCTTCCTCACCGTCGGCATCCTCATCGCCGTCTTCGGTATGCGTCTGGTGTTCCCCCTCGCGATCGTGTGGGTGGCGTCCGGACTCGGCCCCATCGCGGCCCTCGACCTCGCGTTGAATCCGCCGCCGGACGGAGCCGCCTACTTCCCGGACGGCAGCCCCAGCTACGAGACCCTGATCACCGATGCGCATCCGCAGATCGCGGCGTTCGGCGGCATGTTCCTGCTGATGCTCTTCCTGCACTTCATCCTCGAAGATCGCGAGATCAAGTGGCTCGAATGGCTCGAGCGTCCCCTCGCGAAGGCCGGCAAGCTCGAGCAGCTCGAGGTCGTCGTCGCCACCGCGCTGCTGCTCATCACGGCCACCGTGATCGCACCCGAGGACAAGGTCTCGACCGTCATGATCGCCGGCGCGCTCGGCATGATCACCTACATCGCGGTCAACGGACTCGGCGAGATGTTCCACATCCCCGAGGAAGGCGAAGAGCCCAGCGGCGGACCGAGCGGCCTCGCGAAGGCCACCGGTAAGGCCGGCTTCTTCCTGTTCCTCTACCTCGAGGTGCTCGACGCGTCGTTCTCGTTCGACGGTGTCATCGGAGCCTTCGCCATCACGTCCGACCCGATCATCATCGCCCTGGGCCTCGGCTTCATCGGCGCGATGTTCGTCCGCTCGATCACCATCTTCCTGGTGCGCAAGGGCACGCTGTCCGACTACGTGTACCTCGAGCACGGTGCTCACTGGGCCATCGGTGCGCTGGCACTGATCCTGCTGTACTCGATCGGCACCCACGTGCCGGAGGTCGTCACCGGCCTCGTCGGTGTCGCCCTGATCGGTGCGGCATTCGCCTCGAGCATCTACCGCAACCGCAAGATCGCGGCGAGAGAAGGCGAAGATGCTGTGAAGACCAGCATCCCCTGATCCTCGACAGTTCGAACCACATGCCGATGGGAGCCCTCGATCCGACATCTCGGATCGGGGGCTCCCATCGCTTTTCCGTACCCCGTGCGCATCCGCGCAGCACTCCGACGAAAGGCTCGACATGGCCATCGACTACAACAAGAAGCCCGAACAGAACGCCGGCGGCGTCAACCTGAGCAAGATCAACCTCACCAAGGAATCCCCGACCGTGAGCCTGTCGAAGGCCGGGTCCGGGCAGGGCGTCACGCGGGTGAACCTCAACTGGTCGCGCGGTGAGCAGAAGAAGGGCTTCCTCGCGAAGCTCACGGGCGCGAGCGGCGGCGTGGACCTCGACCTCGGCTGCCTGTTCGAACTCGCCGATGGTTCCAAGGGAGTCATCCAGGCGCTCGGGAACAGCTTCGGCGCGCTGAACACCCCGCCGTACATCCACCTCGACGGCGACGACCGCACCGGCTCGAACACCGGTGGCGAGAACATGCACGTCAACCTCGAGCGCCCCGAACTGTTCAAGCGTGTGCTGATCTTCGCGATGATCTACGAAGGAGCGCCGAACTGGGCTGCAGTGGACGGCGTCGTGACGCTGACCCCGCCGTCGGGTCCGCAGATCGAGGTGCGCCTGGACTCGCCGAACAACGGCGCGCGCATCTGCGCGATCGCGATGCTGCAGAACACCGGGCAGGGCATCACCGTCGAGCGTCTCGTGCAGTACATCGACGGCAGCCAGTCCGACCTCGACCGCGCGTTCGGGTGGGGCATGCAGTGGCAGGCGGGGCGTAAGTAGCCCCTAGTGCGAACTTCTTTCCGGCCTGGTGGCCGGTCACGGGAGATCCCGCCGACGCATGTCGGCGGGATCTCGGGGGTTCCAGGGGTGCAAGCAGGTCAGCGTCGTCGGAGAGCGAGGACCGGAATGGTGCGTTTCCCGCGCGTCTTCTCCTCGACCTCTGCTCGACCGGTCTTGCGGCCACGGTGATGCACGAGCGCCATGGGCGCACCCTCGAAGTTGCCGCCGACCCGGCCTCCGTTGGCCCGGAACTCGGCGATCACCTGCGCATTCCAGTCGTCGGACGAACTCATGGGAGAAATCCTCCTGGCTACTGCAGTCGGCTACGAACCACCGTAATCATGTAGAGGACCACGGGGTCCGGAACGAGGAATCACGAGCGGTCGGTGGTCGCCGCCAAGGATCCCAATAGCCGAAGTTTGTCGTCACTGGGCGAGCCGGCAGAGGCCCGGTACACGATCAACTGATGTCCAGGTGCGCTGCGAACGTCGAATGCGTTGTATTCGAGGACGAGATCGCCGACGGCAGGATGCCGGAACTCCTTGGCCTCGTGTGTTTTGCCCCGCACATCGTGCCGATTCCACAGTTCGCGGAACTCCGCGCTCGCATCGTGCACCTCGAGAACGAGGGCACGAACGTCGTCGACCGAGCCGGTGTGGCCCAGAGCGAGCCGGAGATTCGCGACGCACGACGTCGTGGCGCGCTCCCAATCGGTGAAGAAGCGGCGCCCGAAGGGATCGAGGAAGGTCATGCGCACGAGATTGTCGATGCGCTCGAAGCCGCTGTAGAGCGCACCGGCGAGCTCGTTGTACGCGAGAACATCCAACCGGCGGTCGATGATGAGCGCGGGTGTGTGCGACCAGGATGAGAGAAGCTCCCGCAGTGAATCGTCCACGGTCTTCCGCACCGCAGTGGGCGGTGTCGGAGCCAGTCCGGCGAGACGGAACAGGTGCTCGCGCAGGTCGGTGTCGAGAGCCAGTGCGCCGGCGAGGGCGTTGAGAACCGCCGGAGACGGGTTCCGTTCGCGACCCTGTTCGAGTCGCGTGTAGTAGTCGACGCTGACACCGGCGAGCATGGCAACTTCCTCGCGACGCAGACCGGAGACCCGCCGCCCCGACTGCGCCGTGATGCCGACATCCGACGGCTGCACGTGCCCGCGTCGCGCCTTGAGGAAGGTTCCGAGTTCGGTGGAGGACATGAGACGACGCTAGCTCCCCGGATGCGGTACAGACAGGCCCTGGTGCACCCAGGCACACACCGGCCTGTTCCGGCCGCCCATCCGCCCCGACAGTGGAACTCGCCGGATCTCCCGGCACCCCGATCCTCATCTGGAGTACACATGACCATCCCCTTCACTCCCGAATTGTTCGAACTCATCCGCGAGAACGCCGGCGGGCATCGTCCGCTCCTGTTCGGCAATGCCCGGATCATCACCGGCGACTCCCTGATCGGCGATTTCGACCGCGGCGACGTCCTGCTCGGTGGCTCTCGTGTGGTCGGTATCGGCCCCGGCCTGTTGACCGCTGCCGACGACGACGGTGCCATCGTCATCGATTGCGCCGGGTACGTCATCGTGCCCGCAATCGTCGACGTCATGCGGCTCCGTGGATTGCGTCCGACTTCCTTCCGGTCACCATCCGCGCTTGCACCCGGCAATCCGGCAACCTTCGCGATCCTGCCCGTTTCTCGCGACGACTCGGAAACAGATGTGCTGCAACGATTCATCGATTATGCCGACGCCGCGCACACGGTCGTCGTCGACGGTGAGATCGCCCTCTGGGGCGGTCGATCGGTCCACGCCGACGACCCGACGGAGACCCCGACCGCCACGGACGTGGCATCGGACCGTCATCTCGGAACTTGGATCGACGAAACGGATTTCGTGCACCAGCACCTGACCGCGGACGGTCGCTACGACGAGACCCGCGGTGGACGCCCGCATGCATATCAGGGCTCCTATCGGATCACCGGCGACCGCATCGACTACCGCGACGACCTCGGATTCTGGGCCTTCGGCGAATTCGTCGACGGCACCCTGCAGCACGCCGGTTACACCTTCCGCCGCGCCTGACACTCATCGGAAAGCCACCACAATGAAGACAACTCTCGCCGATTTCACCGCGGCCCACGACAGCGACCGTCCGATCCTGCTGACCGGTGGCGCCGTCGTCACCATGGACCCCTCGATCCCGGACCTCGATGCCGGCGACGTCCTGCTCGTCGGCCCGCAGATCATCGCGATCGGCGCCGACCTACGCTCCGATCCCGGGCACGGTGCCGCAGCAGCCTCGGCACTCGTGGTCGACACCCGCGGTGCGATCGTCGGCCCCGGTTTCGTCGACACCCACCGTCACGCCTGGGAAGCGCAACTGCGCCGGAGCATTCCCGACGTTTCCGACCTCGGCGAATATGTCATGTCGACCCTGGCCGGCGTCGCCCCGAACTACGCACCGGAGGACATGTACATCGGTACCCGTCTCGCCGCGCTGACCGCGCTCGACTCGGGCATCACCACCATGCTCGACTTCTCGCACAACTCCCGCACTTCCGCGCACTCCGATGCTGCACTGAATGCGCTCATCGACACCGGAATTCGGGGCGTGCATGCCTCGATGGGTCCTCACTTCGGTGAGTGGGATCGTCAATGGCCCAAGGATATGAACCGGTTGGTGAGCGACTTCCACGGCGCCGCAGACGGTCTCGTCACGGTGCGGCTGGCCGCCCTGGCGACCGACGAGATCGCCGGACCTGCGATCGCCTACGGGCCCGAACTCGCTGCTTTCGCACGTGATCTCGGTGTGTGGACGAGCATCGACGCGGTTTTCGGGATACCGTCGTCGGAGGCGATCCTGCGCTGGGCACGGATGGGGATCCTCGATCCGACCCTCACCTTGATCCATGCGACCGGCCTGACCCCCGAGGCGTGGACGGCGATGGGGGATGCCGGTGTCACGGTTTCCCTCGCCCCGACCTCCGACGCCCAGATCGGCCTCGAATCGGCGGTGCCCGCTGTGGACGAGGCTCTCGCCGTCGGGATCCGGCCGGGTCTGAGCATCGACGTGGAGGTCGCGCTCGCGAGCGACATGTTCACCCAGATGCGGACCCTGCATGCCATCCAACGCATGCGCGCCACCAATGCTGCATACGGAACGGAGGAGACCCGCAACCGGATCACCACCCGCGACGTCCTCGACTTCGCCACCCTGCAAGGCGCGCATGCCAACGCGCTCGGGCACGTCACCGGTTCGCTGACACCGGGCAAGGAGGCCGACCTGCTCATCGTCCGCGCCGACGACATCAACAACATGCCGCTCAACGACGCCGTCGGCACCCTCGTGCTCGGCTCCGACGCACGCAACATCGACACCGTCCTCGTCGCCGGCAACCCGCGCAAGTGGGCGGGTTCGCTGGTCGGCGAGGACATCGACGCCCTGCGCGAGGCCGTGATCCGTTCCCGCAACGCCATCATCGGGCGGGTGGCGGCGACACTGTGACGACCTCCAGGGAAGTGAAGGACATGAAACAAGCCGGGCACCCGTTCGTCGGACTGTGGGTGACCGCCGACGGTAACATTCGCCAGCGTCTCCTGCCGGAGGGGCGATACGTCGAGGCCCGCGGCAGCCGGGAAGCTGCCTACACCGGTGACTACCGGATCGAAGGAACGATGATCTACTACCGTGACGACACCGGCTTTTCCGCCGACGGTGAGTTCCGCGACGACGTGCTGTACCACGCGGGAATGGTCATGTATCGGCACCTGAGAGCGCGGCAATAGGAGTGCCGATCCGGACGATGGTCATGCGGGCCGTTCGGTCGCAGCCAGGAGCTCGTGCAGCACGCCTTCCTGGAAAGTCCGTGCTTGCCGACCTGAAGGCGGAAGCTCACCGGAGCGTGCTGCGATGGACTGTTCGATCGCCTCGACCGGCTGGTAGCCGGTCCCGAGTAACCGTCGGCCGGCGTCGATTTTGGACAGCCACTTCCCGTAGCGATGTCGAACCAGCGCGCGACAGGCTCCGAGGACCGCGTCGTCGGCTCCGGGTGCGGGCCGGTCATCGGCTGGGCCGGGCAGCGCCATCCACCAGCGCAGCGAGTCGACCAATAGGCTCTGTAGTTCCTCCGGTGCCAGCTCGGCGAATGTCTCCGGGGCCGGCGGTCCCGCCAACACCCGGCCGCTCTGGTGCAGGATGCTGCGGTCCAGTCCGTACCAGAACGTCCCGTCGGCTGCCGGGCGGTCTGTGGGCTGAAGTGTCTGCCGGAAGGTCATGTCCGGCCCGTCGTTCAACTCGAGCTCGAAGCCCGGTTCTCCGGTGCCCGACTGCGCCGTAGCCATGGTGTAGACCACCAGTTCCAGACCTCGGGCCGGACATGGCAGGGCGCTGTGCCGCAGCCGAGCGATCAACTCCCGCTTCATCGTTTCGCTCAGGGGGTCGCGGCAGAGCAGGGCGATGTCGATGTCGCTGCGGCCGGGATGGAAGGCGTTCAGGGCGAGCGACCCGGCCGCGTACGCCCCGACGAACTCCGCACCGAGCACCTCCCGGGCAGTGTCCACGACGGCTTCGAGGTATGGCTCTACATCGATATTCGGCACCACCCCATCATGCGCGGCACACCGTGCCGTGCACACGATGCATGCCTCTACGTAGTGAGGCGCACGATGCAGGCCACCCAAGTATGGTCACTGAGCTTTCCGGTCTCCTCCGTGATGGCCCACGTCCGCAGACCTGTGCAGGCCAGGTCGGAAGCGATGTGATCGATCCACGGCCCGTGCTCGACCTCACCACCGGTATGCAGACTCCATCGGCTCATTACCGCCATGGATCGTGGATTACCCCGGTAACCGTGGTTCGTGTCGACAGGCCGCGCGAGCATGCCACCGAAGCGCCTCGATCCGCAACCGAGAGGCGACCAAATTACTGGTTGACACAACAAGTTCTTGGTATCTGGCACAGTACATCGACAGTCTGATCTCGGTCGCACGTTTTGGTATGGAATGACAGGGCACGTGTGCCGAAAACTATTGTGGGAAAATCGGTTTAATCATAAGGCTATGACTTGGTGTATCTGATGTGGCCCGATCGGTTCGGATGGGGCTGAAGAGTTGAGACGCTCTACTTCCGGAGGGAAGGACTGGGTCGGGGATGAGCGCTGGAGTTTGGCTGCTTATGTCAAACACGTGTGGTGGTGCGCTAATTGCCATTAGCGCACCATCGCCCCCGAAACACCTGTTGAGCGCCTTTTCCTGCTCGAGAGCGTCGGTGCGGGACGGTAGGCTCCTGTTTCGTGCCCGATGACCTGATCAGCCACCGTCCGGACGACGTTTCCGTGCCTGTGCCGACCGAGTCGGCCCCAGCTGCGCCGTCGGTGCCGGTGTTGCCGACCGAGACCCTCGTGCAGGTGGCCGGGACAGCGGGGCGGTCGCGGTCGGAGTCGACCCGCCGCAACTACGCCGCCGACTGGCAACGCTTCACCGCCTGGTGCCAGCGCGAAGGACACGCCCCGCTGCCGGCGCATCCGCTCACCGTCGCCGCCTACCTCCACGACGCGGCATCGACGGTGTCGGAGGTGGGGGAGCGGGCCTACTCACCCTCGACGTTGGCCCGCTGGGTCGCCGGGATCGGCTTCCACCACCGCCGCGCCGGCCACCCCGCCCCCGGAGCGGACGAGCTGGTCACCGCGACCCTGTCCGGGATCCGCCGGGACTATGCGGCGGCGGGGGAGCGGCCCCGCACCCCGCGGGCGCCGTTGCTCACCGCCGACATCGTCACCATCGTCGAGAAGATGCGCGCCGATACCGGCAGTTGGGCCGCGGAGGTCCTCGAACGCCGCGACTCCGCCATCTTCTTGGTGGGCTTCGCCGGGGCGTTTCGCCGCAGCGAACTCGTCGCGCTCACCTGTAGCGACGTGTCGCTGCACCGGCTCGACGGGCTGCACATCAAACTCCGGAAATCGAAGACCGATCAGGAAGGGCGGGGGAGTATCCGGGCCCTGCCGTTCACGCACAGCCACGTCAGTTGCCCGCCGTGTGCGTGGATGCGGTGGGCGCAGGTCGTCGCCGCCTTCGACACCGGGGGCCGCCCCGCCGTCATCCGGCTGCTCCGCACCGCCGAACCCTTCGAGGCGCACGTCTGCCGGGGATCGCGACCACGCATGGCGCCGTCCTCGCCGTGGTTGCGGGCGATCCGCAAGCACGGCAACCTCTCCGACACTGTCCTGTCGGGGGCGGCGGTACACAAAGCGATCCGGCGCCGCGCCGAACAGGCCGGCTACGACCCCGACATCGTCAAACAGCTCGGTGGTCATTCGTTGCGGGCCGGATTCGTCACCCAGGCCTTCCGCAACGGCGCCTCCGCGCACGCGATCATGCGCCAGACCGGTCACACCACCCCCGCCATGCTCGAGACCTACGCCCGCGAACACGCACCACTCATCGGCAACGCCGTCACCAATCTCGGCCTGTGACCGTGAGCGCCAGCGCCGGACGAGAGTTCTTCCGCAGCACCGATGTTCACGATGCCGACCTCGACCTGCGGATCCCCGCCCGCTACCGCCATGACTGGGCCCTGTTCACCGACTGGTGCACCGCCGCCGACCACCATCCCATCCCCGCCGCACCCGAATCCCTGGCGTTGTTCCTGCACGAGCACCCGGCCGTGGTCGCGACGCAGCGGCGCCGCTTGTCGGCGATCAACGCCGTCCACACCGGGCACGGCTATCCCGCCCCGGGGCGGACCGAGATGGTGCGCCGGCACCTCGACACCACTCGTGCTTCGCGTCTCGACCGGCTCGGGCGCCTTCTGGTGCAGCGGGCGGCCGAACTACCTGTCGAGGGATGGCCGAGCGGACTGTTCGGCCGCCGCGACGCGCTCCTGCTGGTCCTCGCCGCCACCGGCATGACCTTCACCGACCTCACCCGGCTGCGCCGCCGCGACCTCCGCCTCGACGGCAACACCCTCGTGGTTACCACCCGGACCGGCGAAAGATTCCGTCTCCCACCGGATTCCGAGACCGGGGACAACCCCGCGGTCGCGATCTACCAGCGGTGGGCGCAGATCCAGGCGTTCCTCGACCAGTATCCCGGCACCCATCTGCTGCGCCATCACCTCACCGACCCGAGCGAGATCATCACCGATCCGCTCGATGCGGAACAGGCTCGGCAACCGCTGTTGTGTCCGATCGACCGCTGGGGACACCTCCCACACGCGCAGCCGATGACCCCGCAATCGGTGTCGGCGCTGACCCGGGCGCACCTGTCCGGCCGGGCCCCGGTACGGAAGGTGTTGCCCGTTCCCCCGCAAGACGATGTCGACGCTTGGGTCGAGCCTGAGATCGACCTCGACGCCGGCTACTACGACCGCGGTACCACCGCCCGCCGCCGCGATCACCAGACCCTCGAAGACCTCACCGACGTCTTCGACGAGATCGAAGCCCGCACCGATGCGCTCCTCGAGGACCTGATGGGGGTGCTTGAGGGACTGTGAAGGGAGTCTGATGGAGTCGCCCGCTGGACGTGCACGCATGCCGTGCATTCATGCAGTTGTCGTCGGTCTTGATTCTCTCCGACGCATCCCACAGGAGTGCGCCAGAGCCACAGTTAACGAGCGCCGTCGATCAGGACAAGGCAGAACCGGATCCCGCCGAGCCGGTCGCCACGCCCGCCAACCACAGTGCAATGCACTCCGGCGTAAAGCGCTCCCACTTGCACAAGTTGAGGGCAGGCACGGGTGGGGCGGTGTCCGCAGCAGCGGTACCCATCGAACCCGCTCCGAGCGCGGCGGTCACAGCGGTCACGACGACGAACTTGCGCAGCATCAGGTGCCTTCCATAGACGTACATTCTGTGACATCGGAGATGGAGCACTTCGTTACCACAGTATCGATGCGGTCACCGAGGGAAAACCGATGCCATGCTCTTCGAAATCGGTGACCACCTGAAGCAGATGAGACAGGTGAGCGTCGAAGGTGGATTCGGCCAGATGACTAACGGTGGCGAGGTCACACGTGCGCAGCGGAACTGTGTCGGTCTGTGCGGACAGCACGGCGCCATTCGGTCTCTCGCAGCAATCGCAGTCCGTTGAGACCGACGAGGATGGTGGAGCCTTCATGACCCGCCACTCCCAGCGGCAGCGGCAGCGTGCCGACAAGGTCCCAGGTCACCAGGACCACGATGACCGAGGCGGCGATGACGAGGTTGGCGATGACCAGGCGTCGAGCCCTCCGGGCCAGGTGGATCACCGCAGGGATGGCGGTGAGGTCGTCACGGACGACGACCGCGTCGGCGGTCTGCAAGGTCAGATCCGATCCCGCGCCACCCATGGCGATACCGACATGCGCAGCGGCCAGCGCGGGAGCGTCGTTGATGCCGTCTCCGACGACGACCACTTTCGCTCCGTCGGCCTGCAGCGCGCGTACGGCGGCGACCTTGCCGTCGGGCAGCAGCCCGGCCTGCAGGCGCAGCGGCTCAGCGATCAGATCGGCGACCTCGGAATAGGTCTAGCTGCCGAAGAGCGTGTCGAACTGGCGAGTGCTGCCTCTGTCGACCGGCTGGGCCGTGGACGCTGTACGGGTTGCTGTTCACGATCGTGCTCCTATTCGCGCTCCAGGGCGAACAGATCACGTCGCAGCCATGGGACGTCGTGCGCATCGCTCTGCCTCTGCTCACCTATTTTGTCCTCATGTGGGGCGGCGGGTTCCTGTTCGGCGCCGCGATCGGTCTGGGCTACGAGCGCACCACCACCCTGGCGTTCACCGCCGCGGGCAACAACTTCGAACTGGCCATCGCAGCCTCGGCGACAGTGACCGTAGGATCGAAGGAGCTGCAGCGTGCGCCGTGTTCGTCCCAGGGACTCCTGGTGGGTCTGTGGAGGTCACCACGAGAGTTCGCGACAGCGTCCCTCGCCGTCGTGGGGTTCGACCTGCAGGGTGGCGTGTTCGAGGCCGAAGCGTTCCGCCAACAAGGTTTGTGCCGCTGTGAGCACGGCTGTGGAGTCCGCGTCGGATTCGGTGACCAGATGTGCAGAGGCCACTTCCATGCCCGAGGTAAGAGTCCAGACGTGCAGGTCGTGGGATTCATGGACTCCAGGAAGGGCATTAAGGGCGGCGTTGACCTCGGTGATGTCGATACTCTTCGGGGCTTGTTGGAGCAGTATGCCGATCGCGTGTCGGCCGAGATTGTAGGCCCGGGGCAGGACGAAGAGTCCGATGGCGACACCGATGAGCGGGTCGGCGTACCGCCAGCCGAACACGATGGTCACCACACCGCTGATAAGCACGCCGACCGAACCGAGCATGTCGGCCAGGACTTCGAGGTAGGCCCCGCGGACGTTGATGCTCTCCTTGGCGCCGGCGCGCAACAGGAGAAACGAAATGACGTTCATGGTGAGGCCGACCACGGCAACGATGGTGACGGGCAGGCCGGGGACTTCGGGTGGGGCGGACAGTCGTTGGAGGGCTTCGTAGAGAATCCAGAGGGCGACGCCGAACAGCAGGAGTGCGTTGAGCAGGGCGGCGAACACTTCGGTGCGGTACAGGCCGAAGGTCCGGTCCGGTCGGGTGCGGGCACGCTGGGCGACGGTGATAGCGGTGACGGCCATCAACACGCCGAACACGTCGGTGAACACGTGCGCGGAGTCGGAGAGCAAGGCCAGCGACGAGGTGGAGAGTCCGACGACGACCTGGAGCACAAAGGTCACCAGGCCCAGGGCCACGGCGATCCACAACCGTCGGACGTGTCGGCCGGAGGCGCTGGTGGCTTGGGCGGGCGAGAGGCCGTGTCCGTGTCCGTGGCTCATCGTTTTCCTTTCTCAAGACACCGACATCATATAGTCATATGCGCATGAATATATAGGATGGTCGCGAAAATTGGATCGGCACGATCAACTATCCTTCATAGTATTTCGGCGGCGAGGCGCGGCCTGCAGGTTCGGCCGGCGGGAACGGGCGAACAACGGACGAGGTGAGGTTTTCCGTGGCAGGTACCAGTAGAGCTGTAGTCGGCATGATGGTCTCTTGGACGGCAGGCGCGGCCCTGGTGGCGGCCGCCCTGGCGGCCGTGTCGAGCAGCGAGGTTCTGCGGTTGCTCGGGCTGCCGGATCCAGGAGTGCTCACGAGATACGGACTCCCGGCCGCCACCGCGATAGGGGAAGTGGCGGCGGTGGTGATGATCGGGTCGTTGCTGGTGGCGGCGGTGCTGGTACCACCACAGCGTTCCGGGCTGCTCGATGTCGACGGTTACCGCGCGGTGCGGACTGCGGGCGCGGCTGCAGCGCTATGGGCAGGATCGGCGCTGGTGCTGATTCCTCTGTCGTTGTCGGACACCTCCGGCCAACCACTGAGCACCGTGTTCGCCGATCCGGTTCCGTTCGTGCAGTCGGTGGGGCAAATCGAGGCATCCACCGCCTGGCTGTGGACCGCGTGTATGGCTGCCGCGGTGGGGCTGGGATGCCGCCTCATTCTGCAGCACCGGTGGACACCGTTGTTGCTGGTCCTGGCGGTAGGGAGCCTGATGCCACGCGCGTTGACGGGACATTCCGCCGGGGGCGGATCGCATGATCTTGCCACCAACAGCCTGATACTTCATCTGGTGGCGGCCGGACTGTGGGCCGGGGGATTGGCAGCGTTGGTGTTGCACGCCGTGCGTGGTGGCGGACATCTCGATGTCGCCACACGCCGGTTCTCCGCGCTGGCGACGGTGGCATTCGTGGTGATGGCTGCGTCGGGAATAATTAATGCTCTGGTGCGGGTTCCGCTTCGGGAGTTTCTGTCCGGCCCCTACGGACTTGTGGTCCTGGCCAAGGTCGTCGCACTCGGTGTAGTGGGGTGGCTGGGCTGGCGCCAACGGACGGTGGCGATCACGGCTCTGGCCGCCGACGCGTCGAATCGGGGGACGTTCATACGCTTGGCGGTAATCGAATCTGCGGTCCTGACGGCCACGATTGGACTCGGGGTGGCGTTGGGCCGTACTCCGCCGCCATTGGGCGAACGTCGCGAACCCAGCCTGGTCGACGAAGTCTTGGGGTACGGGTTCGATGGTGCCCCGACGCTGGGCAGGTTGCTGACGGAGTGGCGGTTCGATCTGTTACTGGGAACCGCAGCGGTCGTGCTGGCAGCGCTCTACCTGCTGGGAGTGCGGAGGCTACGTGCAGTGAGGCAGCCGTGGCCGGTCCGGCGCACCGTGTCCTGGCTTCTCGGCTGTCTAGTGTTGCTTCTGGTGACATCCTCCGGGGTCGGGCGCTACGCCCCGGCGGCGTTCAGCGTGCACCTGCCCGCATCCGCAGCGCTGGCGATCGTGGTGCCCATGTGCTTGGTTCTGGGCGCTCCGCTCACCTTGGCGGCCCGCGCGGTTCGCTCCGGCCCCAGCGATGCAGTTCCAGGAGCCCGCGACTGGATGCGGGCGATTTTCGCCAGCACCGCACTGCGATGGGTGACCCATCCCCTGGTGGCCGCGGTGGTGCTCGTGGGCACCTTCTACCTGTTGTATCTCGGAGGACTGTACGACGGCGGCTCCTACCCGGGACGCATGGTGCTCGATATGTGGTTGCTGGCGGTGGGGTTGGTCTTCTTCTGGGTCACCGTCGGGATCGATCCTGTCCCCGTGCCGCAGGGACCGTTGACGCGCGTGGGAGCAGTGGCGGTCGCGCTGGCCGGCTACGCGTTCTTTCTGGTCGCCCTGATCATGGCGGATTTTGTGATCGCCGCCGAGTTCTATACCTCACTGCAACTGGGTTGGTTCGACGACTTGGCTGCCAATCAGCGACTCGGTGGAAACCTGGCGTGGGCCGTCGGCGAGCTACCGCTGCTACTGGCCACCGTGCTCGCGCTCGTGCGATGGAGTTCGATCGAAAACCAGCGTGCCCGGAAGCGGAACGACCAGGTCGACCGCGAGGGAGATCGCGAACTGGCCGCGTACAACGCGATGCTGAACGGACTGCACCCACACTCTCGTACCGCGGCAGCAGCCGACGCCGCTGACTCCGGCCACGACCCCAAGCGCGAATCGGAGACCGGGTAACGATCCGGTATTGAAACTATGCAGAATAGTAGTAACGTGTCGGTGTCCGTCACCGTTTCGTTATCACGCGAGCGGGTGCCTTCTTGAGGATGCGATCTTGGCCCGACACCGTAAACCAGAGCCCCAACTCGTCGTTCCCCGCCGCTCTGACTGTAGTACTGCAGCGTGGCCTGTTCCCGAGCCGACCGATCCCATCGACGCAGGTCGCGATGACGCTGCTTTCCCGACGACAGTGGCTGTCCTGGACCCGGCAGAACGTCTCGATATCGAGCATCGGGATGCCCTTGCCGAGCATGCGGACGCCCTCGCCCCGAGGCCGATCCGAAGCAAAGGCGCGCATCGCCGAACGAGCCCAGGAACCAGCGGACGCGTGCTGGCCGTGTCGGTAGCGGCAGGCGCGCTGCTGGCAGCAACGACCTCGAGCGCCCATGCCGCCTCGGTCCCTCCCACGGTCAGCGACGAGATCGAGGCCGCGTCGCAACCCTCAGCCCCTACGGATGTGCTACCCCAGGCCCCCCAGGTGTTGCAGGCCGTGCAGGTGCCGATGCTGGCAGACTTCGCGGATCAACTCGACCGGGCACGGATCCGGGAGGAGCGCCGACTCATGCAAGAGGCCGAGGCGCGCCGCCCAAAAACGCTGATGCCTGTCAGTGGCACGCTCACGTCGAACTTCGGACCCCGCTGGGGCACGAGCCACTACGGGCTCGACATCGCCAACTCGATCGGCACCCCGATCGTCTCGGTGACCGATGGCACGGTACTCGAGGCCGGTCCCGCCTCCGGCTTCGGACTGTGGGTACGAATCCTGCAGGACGACGGCACGATCGGGGTGTTCGGGCACATCGATCAGGCCTTGGTTTCTGCAGGTCAGCGCGTGCGAGCCGGGGAACAGATCGCCACCGTGGGCAATCGGGGACAATCGACCGGGCCACATCTGCACTATGAAGTGTGGGGACCGGACGGCCAGAAGGCCGATCCCATGGCATGGTTGAACGCACGAGGGGTTCAGATCGCGTCAGATGCACGCACATAGATAAGGGATAATCGGCGAATGTCTGCGAGGGAAGCCATACACAGGTTGGGGGGTCTCGAAGCCGAGGTGATGAACGAACTGTGGTCGACCGACGAGCCACAGTCGGTCCATGGCCTGGTCGAACGGCTTCGCGATCGCAAGGAATTCGCCTACACCACCATTTTGACCGTGGTCACCCATCTGTATGAGAAGGGCTGGGTGCAGCGAGAAAAACGCAGTCGCGCCTACTACTATTCGCCCTCACGCAGCCGGGAGGAAGCCACCTCCGAGGCACTGCGCGCCCTGCTCGACAGCAGCACCGACCCCAGCGCGGTGCTGCTGCATTTCGCCAAGACGGTCAGCGACCGCGAATACGATGCCCTGCGCCGGGGCTGGACGGGCCGGGCCGCCGACCAATGACATTGGCCCTGGTCCTGTTGCTCGGCGCCGCCCTGATCTCGATGGCGGCCCCGCGAATGCTCGGTCCGCTCGCCGCCACCTCCGTGCCTCCCGGAGTCCTGCTGGCGGCGTGGCTGGGCAGCATAGCCGGGGCCTTGTTCTTCGGCGCCTCCGCGGTGGTCACCTTGGCCTGGCCCGACCATGCGCCTGCCGAGACCGCGGTCGAGGCCGTGGTGCGGTGTCTGTCCGCGGTTTCCCACGCGATGCAGCCGTGGATCACCGAAACCCTGGCCGCTACCGGAGCCCTGGCCCTGCTCACCATAACCGTGCGAGCCGTGATCCTGGGTCGGCGGTACACCAGAGAACAAACCCGTCTACTCGACTACCACCGTGATGTGGTCTCCATCGTCGCCCACTCCCGCGACGACGGTGTGATGTGGCTGGCGCACCCGATGCCAATGGCCTACAGCGTGGCCGGCCGACCCGGATTCGTGGTGGCTACCGACGGACTCTCGCAGTGTCTGAGCGGTTCCGAACGCGATGCTGTCCTGGCCCACGAGCGGGCACACCTGCGAGGCAGTCACCACCTGATCGTCACCACATGTGACATCTTGGCCGCGGTGCTTCCGGCAGTGCCGTTGTTCGCCGCCGCCCCGGCCGCGGTCAAAACCCTGGTCGAACTGACCGCTGATCAGCACGCTGCCCGCGCCACCAGCACGGCGACGGTGTGCTCGGCGCTGACCGTGGTCTCCGCTTCGACATTGCCGCAGCCGGCCGGGACCTTGGGGTTGAGCAACGAGATCTCGCTGCGACTGCTCAAGCTGCGCGTGAGCTGGCGGACGCGGTGCCCGAAGGTGTCGTACGCCACAGCTGCGGCGTTGTCGATGGCGATGCCTGTCGCTACCGCGCTGGTCGGGCTGGCGGCGACCTCCGCGGCCGTGTGCCTGACCCTCGCTCAGGCATGATCCGGCACGGGCGACCGAACCGACCCTAATTACTATGCAGCATAGTAATTAGGTACGCTCGAGGGCGTCTCATCACCGTGCGCTCGCGCGAAACTTCGGATCGGACAGCACATGACCGCTCTCGCCCCGCCACCCTGGCCTGCCGCTACCCGCCCCATGCCGGCGCGGCGCGGCCCCAAGGGTGCGTTCATCCACAAAATGATCACCACGACCGACCCGAAAGTACTGGGTCAGATGTACCTGGTGACCGCGTTCGCGTTCTTCGCGATCGGAGGCCTGATGGCCCTGATCATGCGCAGCGAACTGGCCGCGCCGGGTCTGCAGTTCCTCTCGAATGAGCAGTACAATCAGCTGTTCACCATGCATGGCACGATCATGCTGCTGATGTACGCCACTCCTGTGGTGTTCGGCTTTGCCAACTACATCCTTCCACTGCAGATCGGCGCGCCCGATGTCGCATTCCCCCGGCTGAACGCCTTCAGCTACTGGCTGTATCTGTTCGGATCCCTCGTTGCAGTCGGCGGCTTCATCACCCCCGGCGGCGCCGCCGACTTCGGCTGGACCGCGTATGTGCCTTTAAGCACGGAAGTGCACTCCCCCGGCATGGGCGCAAATCTATGGATCGTGGGCCTGGCCATCTCAGGACTGGGCACCATCCTGGGCGCAGTCAACTTCATCACCACCATCGTGTGTATGCGAGCCCCCGGCATGACGATGTTCCGGATGTCGATCTTCACTTGGAACATTCTCGTCACCTCCATCCTGATCCTCATCGCCTTTCCGCTGCTGACCGCAGCGTTGATGGGGCTGCTATACGACCGGGTACTCGGCGGTCACCTCTTCGATCCCGCCACCGGCGGAGTGATGCTCTGGCAGCATATGTTCTGGTTCTTCGGTCATCCCGAGGTCTACATCATCGCGCTGCCGTTCTTCGGCATCGTCTCCGAGATTTTCCCGGTGTTCTCCCGGAAGCCGATCTTCGGTTACACCGGCCTGATCTACGCCACCCTCGGCATCGCGGCCCTGTCGATCGCGGTGTGGGCGCACCACATGTATGCCACCGGCGCGGTGCTGCTGCCGTTCTTCTCGTTCATGACCTTCCTGATCGCCATCCCGACCGGAGTGAAGTTCTTCAACTGGATCGGCACCATGTGGAAGGGGCAGTTGACTTTCGAATCACCGATGTTGTTCTCCGTGGGTTTTTTGATCACCTTCCTCTTCGGCGGCCTGTCGGGCGTGATCCTGGCCTCCCCTCCTATGGACTTCCAGCTGCACGATTCGTACTTCGTGGTGGCGCACTTCCACTACGTCGTGTTCGGCACCGTGGTGTTTGCGACCTATGCGGGTATCTACTTCTGGTTTCCGAAGATGACCGGTCGAATGCTCGACGAGCGCCTAGGCAGGTGGCATTTCTGGTTGACATTTCTGGGCTTCCATTCCACCTTTCTCGTCCAGCACTGGCTGGGCAATGAAGGCATGCCCCGCCGGTACGCCGACTACCTGCCCTCGGACGGATTCACCACCCTGAACACGATTTCGACGATCGGATCTTTTGTCCTCGGTGCCTCGGTGTTGCCATTCGTGTGGAACATCTTCAAGAGCTACCGCTACGGGCAGATCGTCACTGTCGACGACCCCTGGGGCTACGGCAACTCGCTCGAATGGGCGACTACCTGCCCGCCGCCGCGACACAACTTCACCGAACTGCCGCAGATCCGCTCCGAACGGCCGGCGTTCGAGCTGCACTACCCGCACATGGTCGAACGCATGAGGGCCGAGGCACACGTGGGTTTCGGTGGTGCGCCCAGGAGCACCGAAATCGCTAAGCGTGAGCTTGCCGAACCGCGGAGCACCGGCGAGGCCTCGGCACGCACCGATACGAAGGAATAAATCGTTCGCCGTCTCGGCGCCGAAAGATCGGAAAATACCGTTGAAGACCAACATGCCGGTGGTGACCGTGCCGGCAACAGACCGAGCCACCGCGGCATTGGCCGACTGGCTCATCCGAGACCTGACCGCCGTGACGCTCGAGCATGCAGGGCTTCCGGATCCTCAACGGTTACGTCGCCTGCCGCCGATCACCGCCGCGCACATCGGCAAGCCGGGTAAGTTGCGCCGACATGTGCGTGCGTTGGAACATGTTCTCGGGCAGGTGGATCGGCATCTTCGTGCCGGTGCGCACCTGCGCGAGCATGGCCTAGGAACCGAGTCGGTACCGGCCGTGCCGACAGAGCTCTTCGACGTGGCGGCGGACCTGGCCGGCACCGTCGTCGAGCGTGGCAGTCCGGCTGCGGCACTGGCCAATCGGGCGGTGCTGCTCGCGGCCGGAGTTATCGGCCGGGGGCTGGGGGTAGTCGATGCCTCCGCGACCTGGTCCGCTACCGCGGGGTCGTATTGCGCGATCATTGCGCAGTTGTGGCGGGACGAGCCCCAGGCACAGGTGCTGGTCGATCCCGGGTAGAGGGCTGGTGCCTGGTCCGAGGGGTGCGGGTACCTGCGCCGGTCGGTCCTCGGACGGATCGGGCTGGATCCATCCGAGGGCCGACCGGTCTGCTCCGCTTTGGACGGTCGCGGTCACCGGAACATTTTCCCAGGGCGGAGGTCGAGTTATGAGCGAGTCGGGTGACCGTAGTGATCCGGACGAGGTACAGCCCGGCGACGAGTCGACTGTCTACCCCGATCCGGTCCACCGTCGACAGGAGCTGGCGGCCGCCGAAAAGAGGGTCGCCGGACAGATCGATCCCGGGATGCGTGCGGTGGTGGTCGCTGCAGTGGTGGTGGTGGTGGCGGTCTCGTTCTCACTTCCGCACAACGGTGGCGCCAACGGCTGGCAGGTGCTGGCCGGCTCTACGGTGGCACAGGCCGAAACCATCACCCTTCCTTCGCGGATCTTTTTGGTGCTGGCAGCGGTGTTCGGGATCGTGCTCTCGATGCTGGCGCTGGTGACCCGACGATGGGTGCTGGCCTGGTTTGCCAGCGCCGGGTGCACGCTGGCGATCGTGTTCGGTGTGCTTGCCGTGTGGTCGCGGCAGACCCTCGATCCCGTCGCCGGTGGGGCCGGCCCGGGCATCGGCTTGTTTTTGGGGTGGGGAGCGATGACCGTCCTGGCGTACCACTGGATCAAGGTGGTTTGGGCGCGGTCGTCGCAGATGGTCGAGGCCGAGGCTGCCCGTCGGGCTGCCGAATCCGAGCTGCCCGAGCAGTACCTGCACCGGCTTCCTCCACCACGCGAGGACGGCACGTAGTCGTCCGAGCATTCCCGCGCGCCTCGCAAAAGGTACCTCGCGATGGGGAGAATATCGCTCGATGCGCCGTGAGTGAGCGGAGGCTGCCGCTACCCGGAAACTTTTGTCAGATCAGGGTTTGCCAGTACGGCCAGAAGGCGTGCGCTACCAGGGCGGATACAGTCAGCGTCCAGACGGTGGGGACCACTGCATGCAGCCGGTGCAGCCGCTGCCATGACCGCAACGGTCGATGTTTTTGCACCGCCTCGAGGTGCAGCAGGCAATACCACCAGCCGAGCACGCTGACCAGCCACACCACCATGCAGTACGGGCACAGCGCTTCGATCCGGTAGAGGCTCTGGAAAATCAGCCAGTGCACGAAGGCGACCGCCGCGGTCAGGCCGGCGAACAGGCCGTTCCAATACCAGCGGGGCACGCCGGCCCCGGCCAGGACCGCTACGGCGGTGGTCAGTACGACCGTGAAACCGATGACGCCCAGCAACGGATTAGGGAAGCCGAACAGTTCCGCTTGCCACGAGGTCATGATCGACCCGCAGCTGATGACCGGGTTGATGCTGCACGAGGGCCGATAGGCCGGATCGGCCAGCACGGCGAACTTTTCGACGGTGAGTACCAGCGAGGCTAGTAGCCCCGCTGCGCCGCAGACAACGAGGATCCAGCCCACCCCCGTGCTGCCGAGCGTCCGACCCGACGCCTCGTCGGTGGCAGGCGCCGCCGGACGCGTCGGGGCGCTCACTCGGCCAGCGCCGCGTCGATCCGGGCCCGTAGCTGTTCGTAGGTGGGCATGGGGGGCAGCTCGACGCCGTTGAGGAACAGGGTGGGTGTGCCTTGTACACCGAGGGTAAGACCGTCGTCGAAGTCCCGGTCCACGCGCGCGCTGACGGTGGGATCGTTGACGTCCCGCTCGAATGCGGCCATATCCAGGCCCAGTTGTTCGGCAAAACCCCAGAATACTTTTTCCTGGGACTGGCTCGACTCGCCCCACTGTGCCTGGGTGTCGTACATGAGCTGATACATCGGCTCGAGACGCCCTTGCCGGGCCGCGGCTTCGACGACCCGTGCGGCCAGATGGCTGTTGGTGTGGCTGGGAATGGGGAAGTAGCGGATCCCAAAGTCGATCCGCCCGACGTACTCGTTGCGGATTTGTTCCATCACCGGGTACAAGGCCCGGCAGGACTCGCATTCGAAATCAAGGAATTCGACGAGTTGGACCTTGTCGTCGGGGGCCGTGGACAAGGTACGGATATCTGGGGTCCACACCGGTGCCGTGGCAGCGCCGGGCGCCTCTTGGCCAGTCGTCCCGGCGTTCGTCCCGGCCCTATTGGTGTAGAGCAACACCGACAACAACACCACGAACAGGGCGACCAGAGCCGCGGACACTTTCACATTGGTCGTCAGTTTCATATTCTCGTCCGTCTCGGTGTCTGAGCGAGCCGGTAGCGTCACCGACCAACCGTAAAACTACGGTACATAGTAGATGGGCTAGGGTAGACCCCGATCAGCACCCTTTGCGTTCTCTCGACAGGCCACCGCGCCGGACGCTGCGCCGGGGTAGGGAGCCGAGAAAGTATGTTCCCATGACCAGACTCATCACGATCTTCGCCGCGGCCGCCGCGGTGCTGCTCCTCGGCGTCGCGCCCGCGCAAGCTCACAGCATGTTGATCGGTTCGACTCCCGCCGCCGACGCCACGGTGGCAAGTTCCCCGGACGGAATCGAACTCGAGTTCAACCAACCCATCAACACCGCTTTCGCCACCGTGACACTTACCGACAGTTCGGGCACTCAACGGGGAAGCTCCGAGGCGATTGTCGACGCAGAACGGGTGCGGCTGGCCATCCCGGAGCCCTTGACCGCAGGGGAGTATACCGTCGGCTACCGGGTCGTCTCCGCCGACGGCCATCCCATCACCGGTTCCTACGCCTTCACCGTCACCGCGGCGGCCGGGCAGACACCGACCTCCGAGGCTCAGGAGGCGTCCCCCTCGTCGGGCGCAGCCGAGCCCGAGACCACCGAAGCGCAGGTTGCCCCTGAGGACTCACAGTCCTCAGGCTCGTCGATTCCGTTGCTGCTGGGGTTCGCAGTACTGGGGGTGCTGGTCATCGCCGGGGGCACCTGGGCGGCAATGCGCGCCTTCCGGAAGAGCTGACACCGGACTCGGCGAGGAGGTGCTGCCCGCAGTCATCTCCTCGCCGGGACTCTGTGCACACCGCGACTTCTTGAAATTTCGGTTCCCCTGACTTTTAATTCAGGGAAACCTTTTGGAGGGCGGATGACGCTGACGCGCAATGTCGGGCCAGTGCAACGGTGGCGCCGTGGGACTCTTCTCGGACCGGCATTCGTCGCCTCTATCGCCTACGTCGATCCGGGCAACGTGGCCTCCAACGTCAGTGCCGGGGCCCAGTTCGGTTATCTGCTGGTGTGGGTCATCGTGGTGGCCAATGTCATGGCCGCGCTGGTGCAGTACCTGTCCGCCAAACTCGGTCTGGTCACCGGCAGGTCGTTGCCCGAGGTGCTCCGCGAGCGCATGTCCCTACCGGCGCGCTTGGCGTACTGGGGACAGGCGGAACTGGTCGCCATGGCTACCGACCTGGCCGAGGTCATCGGCGGCGCCATCGCCCTGAACCTACTGTTCGATCTCCCGCTACTGACGGGAGCGTTGATCACCGGAGCGGTCTCGTTGCTCTTGCTGCTGGTGCAGGACACGCGTGGTCAGCGCGGTTTCGAACGGGTCATCACCGGTCTGTTGCTGGTCATCGCGATCGGGTTCGTCACCAGCCTTTTCGTTGCCCCGCCCCCCGCCCACGCCGTGGCCGCAGGACTCGTGCCGCGCTTCGACGGTGCCGAATCGGTGCTGCTCGCGGCGGCCATGCTCGGTGCGACCGTGATGCCGCATGCGGTGTACCTGCACTCGGGACTGGTCCGGGATCGTCACGGTCATCCCGAGCCCGGTCCGCGACGGGCCGTGCTGCTGCGGGTCACACGCTGGGATGTCGGACTGGCCATGGTGGTGGCGGGCACGGTGAATCTGGCCATGTTGCTCACGGCCGCGACAACGTTGCAGGGCCGGGAGGGGGTCGATTCGATCGAGGAGGCGCACACGGCGCTGGGCCTAGAACTCGGCTCGACGGTAGCGCTGCTGTTCGCGCTGGGCCTGTTGGCCTCCGGGTTCGCGTCGACCTCGGTGGGTGCCTACGCTGGGTCCTTGATCATGGACGGGCTGCTGCGCAGACGGATACCGCTGCTGGCGCGGCGCTTGATCACCCTGGTGCCGGCGTTGGTGGTGGTCGCGCTCGGGACGGATCCGACCCGGGCCCTGGTGCTCTCGCAGGTGGTGCTGTCGTTCGGTATTCCTTTTGCGTTGATCCCTCTGGTGCGTCTGACCAGCGATCGGGCGCTGATGGGCATCGACGTCAACCATCGGCTCACCACCATGGTGGCGTGGGTTATTGCTGCCACGATCACGGCGCTCAATTTGGTGTTGATCTATTTGACGGCGCGGCCTTGACTGCGTCCGTTCCGAAACATCGGATTGATGAGGATCAGGGCCGGGGCCGTTTCGGTGGGTATTTTCGCTGGTTATCGATGATGCGGATCTCGTCGTTGATCCGGGTGCGCAGCCGATGCAGGGCTACCAGCGACACTGCTATCCCGGCGAGTACACCGACAAGGAGCGTCCACGTCAGCGACACCTCGAGTCCGAGAAGGTGGACGCCGGCCACCGCGGCGCCGGCGCAGCCGGCGACCACCGCCAGACGGACTGCGGTGTAGAGGAACACCAGGCGGGACACCCGCATGGTCGACGACTGTTTCATGATCGCTCCTGAGCGCCGACCCGGGACGGTGCCGGTCCGGGTCCTGGCAGTTTCGCCGGTCAGTTCATCGGTAAGGGTGCGGCGCCGTGGGCCGTAAGTAGTTGCTGCATCGTCGTCGATTCGGCTTGCTGGGTGTCGGCGATCTGTCGGGCCAGCGTCGTGACCACTTGTTCGGTGGCGTTGGCCGCGGCGTAGCGTGCCATCGGCAGGCCGCCTTGATGGTGCCGAAGCAGCAGTTGCAGGTACAGGGTGTCGAATGCGGGGCCGGTGGTGCGTCGTAGCGTGTCGAGTTCGGAGGTGGTGGCCATCCCGGGCATCCGTGGTCCTTGGATGGCCGATCCGGGCGGCATCGCCGCGTGCTCGGTCATACCTGCCGCCGTCCCGGCGCTGTCCTCGGTAGCGCGCATCCAGGTCATCGGTTCCCCGGCCGCCTGCAGCGGTCGGTCCCATACGGCCAACCAGCCCTGCATCGTGCCCCATTGGCCCTGCTGGGTGGTGAGCACGTCGTAGGCGAGGGTGCGGACCGCCGGGTCGGTCGCGTTGGTCAGCGCCATGGCCGACATTTCTACCGCCTGGCTGTGGTGCACCGACATGTCCTGGGCGAAGCCAACCTCGACCGAGTCCTGTGCAGGTGGCTCGGGATGACCGCCTCTCAGTCCCGAGGCACCGATACCCAGATAGAGACCGACGACGAGCGCGAACACACCCACGGCGAGCGTGCGGCCGAGCCTGGCCCATCCACCGGCAGCGGGAGCGGCGGGGGCAGTGAGGACGGGAGTGTCGTCGGACTCAGCCATTGCCGGGTCCGAGGTTCGAGCCTGTCGCCGGGGCGGCGGGGGCAGACTGCTGGCCCACGGTCATGGGGACGGCGTCCGGCCCCGGCGCGGACGCATCGAACGGCGGCGGAGCGCTCGGATCGAAACTGCCTGGAGTGGTGGAGCAGGTGGCACCTGCCTCGGGGTGGGTGTTGGGGTTTCGGCGCAAGGCAGTGATGAACTGGGCGAGTCGATCGTCTTCGGAGTCATCGAGCGCGAGGCGGTGGCCCCAGGACTGCACCGAGATCGGGGATGGCAAGCCCGGATAGGGCGACATCAGGGTGTAGGGCTGGCCGTCGACCTTCGCCTCCAATGTTGACACCTCGTCCCCGGTGACCTTCTGCGGGTCGTACGTAATCCACACCGCGCCGTGTTCGAGCGAATGCACCGCGTTCTCGCTGCGGATCGGTTCGGAATAAACCGTGCCGGTACAGGTGGCCCAGTACTGATCGTGTGGGCCCCCCATCGGGGGAGTCTGGTCGTAGGCCACCCGTTGCGGTGCCTGCACATGCGTTCCGGCCGGGTAGTCGATCTTCTCCACCCCGTCGATCACCGCAGACGGATCGGGGTTGTCCGCACTGGGCACGTACTTCTGGGCCTCGGTGCGTTCGGAGATCTTCGGGACGAGGTTGTACGCGATGGCCCCGATCAGGGCGATGATCACCACGGCAGCGCCGATCATCGGCCACGGCACCCGGTGCGAGTCGGCTAGGAGGAGCGGTCCCGGTCGCTTTCGGGGCGTCTGCGACTTCGGTTTGTCTGAGCTGTTCACCGCGTTTGCCTTCCTCGGCACCGATAGGCCGTCGCCCTACCGTAAATACTATAAATCATAGTTTTCCACGTGGGGGCCGTCGGAGGCTGCCATCGCCGAGCCGACGCGGCGGCTATGCCATCCGCGACAGGTCTGTCGGGGGTACACCCCGTTGCTGCAGCCACTGGGTCGGATCTACCTTCGTACCGGCCGGATCGGTGGTTTCGAAGTGCAGGTGCGGACCGGTGGACTGACCACGATTGCCGACGGTGGCGATCTGCTCACCGGCTTGCACACGCTGATCTACCTCAACCAGCGTTTCGTTGATGTGGCCATAGGTGCTGGTGGACCCGTCATCGTGCCGGACCTGGACCCACAGACCGAACCCGGAGGCCGGGCCGGAGTCGATCACGGTGCCCGAGGCGGCAGCATAGACCGGGGTGCCGATGCTGTTGGCGATGTCCAGACCGGCGTGGGACGAACCCCATCGCGGTCCGAACGCGGAGGTCAAGGTGCCCGAGACCGGAGCGACGGCGAGGGGCTGCAGTGTCGGTGTCGCCCAGGAGGCTGCGTTTGTCGGCACCGCTGAGCTCGACGGCAGGGCCGGAACAGTGGCGGCAGGGGACACTACCGCGGGAAAACCCGGAACCGCGGCAAGTTGGTCGAGCGCCGCCTCGACCTCCGGCAGAGCGGCCAGTGCTGCGAGTTCGGCTGGCAACGGGACCGGTGCAGGCGCGGCGGCATGCACACCACCCGAGGTCGGCTGGGCAGCCGCGGTGCCCGGAGCGAGAATCTGAGATCCCACGATCAGCAGTGCGCCGGTCGCGACCGACGATGCACATGCCCCGGTCGTGGCGCGGTTCGTCGGCGCCCGGTGCCGCCCCCGGCGTCCTTCGGATCCTGGCGCGGAACCCGGTTCTATATCGGTAAGGTAACGGATTTGGTTCCGGGTTGATGCATGGTGCCGTCCCACAATAACGCTCCTGACATGCTCTTTCGATGTAGATCCGCCGTTGCCGCGACGGGTAAGATAACGAAACGATATACTAAGAAGGCGCTAAAAACTACCTGTCTTAGTAATTGGGTGGGTGTGGGCCTTCTGGCGACCGATGAGCAGGATCCACATCACGGCCGCGGCGGCGAGCACCTCAGGGCCCGAACCGAGCCGGGTCGCCCAGGTCAGTCGGGTACCCAGGGGCAGCTCACCGACGAGGACGTCGGCGGTGAACATCGCACTGCGGTTGGTGACCGCGCCGTCGGGAGTGATCAGAGCGCTGACGCCGCTGGTAGCCGCGACCACCACGGACCGCCCGTGCTCTACCGCCCGTAGCCGAGACATGGCCAGCTGCTGGTAGGTCATCTCGGTGCGGCCGAAGGTCGCGTTGTTGGTGGGCACTACCAGCAACTGGGCGCCTGCCCGCACCGACTCGGCAACCGCATCGTCGAAGGCAACCTCGTAACAGGTCGCCACCCCCACCGGTACGCCGTTGAGCTCGACCCGGCCGGTACCGTCTCCGGGGATGAACCGGCCTGCCTGCGCGGCCGCCGGCCACAGGCGCTCGATCACCGGGCGCAGCGGCAGATATTCCCCGAATGGCACCAGGCGCCGCTTGAGGTGCCGGGCCCCGGGACCTGTCACCGGATCCCACACCAGCGCACTGTTACCGCTGGTGCCGTCCCCGTTGTCGAGCACGGCACCGACGAGGATGGGCACGCCGATGGCGGCAGCGGCCTCATCGAGCTCGGCGTGGGCATCGGCCTGACGCAGCGGATCGATGTCCGAGGAGTTCTCCGGCCACACCACCAGCTGCGGCCGGGGCGCGCGACCCGACGCCACGTCGACGGCAAGTCGTTCGGTCGCCGCGACGTGATTGTCGAGCACGGCCCGACGCTGGGCGTTGAAATCGAGCCCCATTCGCGGCACGTTGCCTTGCACGGCCGCGACCGTGACCGTCGATGCCGGGAAGCGGGCGGAGTCGCGCATCCCGACGAGCGGTGCCGCCGCAAATGCGACCGCTGCCAGCAGCATCGAACCCATCGCGACCGCAGGCCGCCGCTCGCGCGCAGCGATCACGGTTGTGACCACCGCGGTGCCGATCACCGCGACGGCGAAGCCCACACCGGCAGGCCCAGCAAGGGAAGCCAGCTGCAGAAGTGGCCCCTCGGCTTGCCCGAAGGCCAGCCGTCCCCACGGAAATCCTCCGAACGGAATCCGTGCGCGTATTGCTTCGGTGACCACCCAGGCGGCGGCAATCGATACCGGGGCCGCCGGGCGGCGGCTGAGCGCCGCGGCCAGGGCGCCGAATATCCCGACCGCGAGCGCCTCGATCGCTGCAAGCGCCAACCAGGGCACTGGTCCGACGTAGACACCGACCCAGGGCAGCAAGGGCAGAAAGAACCCCAACCCGGCCAGGTAGCCGTAGCCGAAGCCGGCGCGCCTGCGTCGGCCGTGCAGTACGGCGGTGAGCACGGCAATGGCGAGCGGGGCCAACCACCATCCCGTGCGGGGTGGGAAACTGGCATAGAGCATCAGCCCGGCCAGAATCGATGCCGCACTACGCACCGGCACCGACAACTCCGGTCCGCGGCGGCGCACCGAGGTAGGGAGCGCCACGGTGGTGGCCCCCTCACTCATCGACGAGTTCCCTCCTATTAGGCGGACGCGCAGACCCCTGTACACACAGGTACACATGCCCAGGGTGTGTCAGTTCAGTCCGGCATAGGAGTGCAGCCCCGAGACCACCATGTTGATGATGAACAGGTTGAACAGCATAGATACGAACCCGGCAATGTTGATCCAGGCCGCGCGGGTTTCCCGCCAGCCGGCGGTGGCCCGGGCGTGCAGGTAGGCGGCGTAGATCACCCATGCGATGAACGAGACGGTTTCTTTCGGGTCCCAGCCCCAGAACCGGCCCCAGGCGGCTTCGGCCCAGATCGCGCCGAGGACGACCCCGGCACCGAACAAGGGGAACGCGAAGATCGTCGTGCGGTAGGCGAGACGGTCGAGGGCGCGGGCGTCGGGGAGCCGTTGCATGAGTCGGGCCAGCCGGGTATCCGGGCGTTTTTCGGCGTTCAACGCCAGCAGAAACAGCGTGCTGGCCACCCCGGAGACGAGGAAAACTCCGCTCGAGACGGACACGACCGAGACGTGGATCGGCAGCCAGAAAGACTGTAGCGCCGGCACCACCGGGGCGGCATCGGCGTAGAGCACGGTGCCAGCGACGAACAGCAGGATCAGCACCGGGATCAGCGCGAATGCCCACAGCACGCGCAGCGCCGGGCGGCGCAGCACGATCAGCCCGGCAAGTACGCCCACCGCGCAGGTGACGGTGACGAACTCGTACATGTTGCCCCAGGGGAAACGCGCGGTGGCCAGCCCGCGCAGCACCATCGAACCAACGTGCAAGATCAGGGCGATCACGAGGACGCTGACGCCCATGCGGCCGAGCCGGTCCGAAAGGTCCCGCCGGGGTGGCTCGGCGACCCGGCCCGGCCTGTCGGCGGGGACCGCAGAGGTGGTAGAAGTGGCAGAGGTGGTGGCGGCCGCGAGGATGGGTGCGGTACGGCGCACCCGCACGGCCGCGAATTCGGCGATGAACAGCACCAGCGCCAGTAAGTAGATGGCGAAGGCTGTTTCGAAGCTCAGGTCGGAGTAGCGGGCGAGGGTGTCGTCAATCGGCATACGCTATCGGTCTTCCTTCGGAGCAGAGGGCACATCGGGTAGCAGGCGCTGACAGATGTCGGTGAACTCCGAACCCCACCCGGCCTGGTCGGTACGGGCCAATCCCCCCAGTTCGAGGGCGGTGCCGGCGCCGTCAGGGCGCAACCGCACCCAGATCCGGCGGCGCTTGATCACCAGCGAGGCCAGAAGTCCGCCCATCATGGTGATTGCGAAGACCAGCACCCAGTTCTGCGCGGGATCATGAGAGACCTGCAGGTAGGCGAATTCCTCGGCGCCGTCGAACCGTACCGCGGTACCGTCGGCCAGGGTCGTGGACTCGCCGGGCTTCAGGTTGACGCGGTCCTGTTTGACCAACCGGCCCTGATTGATCATTTCGGAGTTCAGCTTGAAGATCGACTGCGGAATGCCGGTATCCAGGCCGGTATCGCCCTTGTAGATGTCGATGGCCACGGCCGGATCCAACATGTCGGGGAACACCGAGGTCAGCAAGGTGCCGTCGAACGCTGCGGTGGGCGCGAACAGCCCTTCGAGCGCGATCTGGTTGCGGCGGCGCTCGTCCGGATCCGGGTAGGTGCCGCCGGGCGGATCGAAACGCAGGGCGCCGCTGCTGAGGAACGTGGTGGCGTCCTCGGGGGCGAACTGCAATGTTTCGGTGCGCGATTGTCCGTCGGGGAAGGTCACGGTGAACCGGGGCGCGTAGCCGTGGCCGGTGAGGTAGACCCGTTCGTTGCCCAGGCGCAGCGGTTCGTTGACCCGCAGTCGGTGCTGCTGCCAGCGGTCGGTGCCCAAGTCCTCTCCGTTTTGGTAGGAGATGTTCGAGGTGAACATCTTCGCTTGGCCGTTGTCGAGGTAGTCGGCGGAAAAGTCCTCGACCCTGACGCAGAAGGGCTCGAGTCCGGTGCCGTCGGTGGCGGTACCGGCTCGGAACGAGTCGTACACCGCCGGGGAGGTGTTGCAGAACCCGGGACCGCCGTCGGCGATGACGATCACCGCGCCCTCGTACCCGAACAACCGGCCGGTGGCCACCGCCACCAACAACCCCACCAGGGAGAAGTGGAAGACCAGGTTGCCGGCCTCGCGCAGGTAGCCCTTTTCGGCGGAGATCGACCGGTGCCCGTCGTCGCCGGTGCGGGTGACCGTTCGCCACCGGCGCAGCACGGTCTGTACCTGCTCGAGAGTGTCGTCGATGGGAGTGTCGAGTTTTCCCTGGTGGTGGTGCGGCAGCCGGGACAGATTGCGCGGTACCGCGACCGGCTCACTGCGCAGCGCCCGCAGATGCTCGCGCAGGCGCGGGAGCAGACATCCGATGAGCGAGATCATCAGCAGCGCGTAGATGGCGGTGAACCAGAAGCTGGCGAACACGTCGAACATTTCGAGTCGGTCCAGGAGCGGGCCGAGAACCGGGCGGGCGGCGATGTACTCGTCGACCTTGCCGACGTTGAGGTTGCGTTGCGGGAGCAGCGCCCCGGGGATCGCGGCGACCGCGAGCAGGAACAGCAGCACCAGGGCGGTGCGCATCGAGGTGAGCTGACGCCACAGGTTCCGGGCCTGGGCGAGGGCGCGGCGCCACGGAGGAGGACTCGGTAGCGGTGGTGCCGGATTCCGGTCGGTGAGGGTCATATCGGTAGCACCACGCTGGTGACGAACTCATCCCGGATCCACGCGATGAACAACTCCCATGCCCCGGTCAGCAGAGCGATGCCGACCGCGAGGAGCATCACGCCGCCGACGATTTGAATGGTGCGAGAGTGGCGGCGCAGCCATCCGACACCGCGCAGGGCCGAGGACGAACCGAACGCCAAGGCGATGAACGGCAGTCCCAGTCCCAGGCAGTACGCGACGATCAACAGCACTCCGCGGGCGGCGGTGGTGCCTTCGGTGCCGGCCGCCACAGACAGCACCCCGGCCAACGTCGGGCCCAGGCACGGTGTCCACCCCAGCGCGAAGACCCCACCGAGCAGCGGGGCGCCGGCGAGTGAGGAGATGCGCCGGGGCGCAAAACGGGTGTCCTTCTGCAATGCCGGAATCAGGCCGATGAAGGCCAGGCCCATCACGATGGTGATCACCCCGCCGAGGCGTTGGAGCAGTTCCTGGTTGATCCGCAGTGCCCCGATCACCCCGAATACCGAGGCGGTGGCCAGCACGAACACCACGGTGAAACCGGCGACGAACAGGCCGGCGGCGCCGGTGACCCGCCACCGGCCCGTGGTGTGTACCCCGGCGGTGCCTACACCGGCAGGGGTCAGGGCCGGTGCTTCGGCGCCGGAGACGCCGGCCAGATACGACAGGTAGCCGGGCACCAGGGGCACCACGCACGGAGAGGCGAACGAGATCAACCCGGCCAACAGACAGGCGCCCACCGCCAACAGCAGCGGCCCGGACGCGGCCGCGGTCTGGAAACTCGCCCCGATTCCCTGCGCGAGCACAGTCACGGTCACTGTTCGGCCGCCACGCGTTCGATGACCGGTTGCAGGTCCTCGGTCAGCAGGGCCCGCAGGAACACCGCCGCGACGCGATGCTGCCGGTCGAGGACGAGCGTGGACGGGATGACGCTGGTGGGAAAGGCGCCACCGAGGGCGGTCAAGGTCGCCATCGGCGGGTCGTAGATCGATGGGTAGGACACATTGTTGTCGATCACGAAGTCCTGGGCCTTGTCGCGCTGGGGATCGCGGACGTTGATACCGAGAAACTGCACTCCCAGATCCTGGGTGGCTGCGTAGGCGCGCTCGAGATCGTCGGCTTCGCTGCGGCACGGGGCGCACCACTGTCCCCACAGGTTGAGCACGACCACCTGGTCGGCGTAATCGGCCAGGTCGACGGTGACGCCGTCGGTCATCAGGTCCGGGCCGGAGAGCGCGCCGAGGGTGCCGCGGTCGGCCGGCGGATCGTAGAAAATGTCGGTCTGTCCACCGGGGGCGACGAAATCGAAGGTGCCACCCTGGGCGACGGCGTCGGAGCCGGTGCCGCAGCCGCTCACCCCCACCAGCACCACCACGGCCAGGACCACTCGGCCCAGCAGTCGAGACGGCCGGCCGCCTGTCGGCTTTACGCCGGTCATCGCAGCAGCCCGTTCACCGCGGCACGGACCTGGTCCGGGCCTGTGAACACCGCGGGCTCGGCGATCCGGTCCACCGAACCGTCGCGCTGCAGAAGGAAGGTCAGCGGCAACACGGGTGGGCCGGCCAGTGCCTGCTGTGCCCGGTCGTCGGTGTCGACGAACGAGGGGTAGCCGATGCGCAGGTCGGTCATCAGCGTCGCGGCGGAGCCCGCGGTGTCCTGCACGTTGATCCCGATCACCCGCACCGCGCCGGGCTCGCGGGCGTAGGCATCGAGCACGGGCATTTCTTCCCGGCACGGTCCGCACCACGAGGCCCACACGTTGAGCAGGGCCGGTTCCCCGGCCAGGGCGCCGCCGAGATCGACGGGGCGGTCCGAACCCAGGCACCGCACCGTCACCTCCGCCAGGGGACCTGCAGCCCCGATGCCCGTGCCGGTCGGGCAGGGCGGGGTCGCGCCCGGGTCGGGCAGAGCGTTGCGTGCCGGGGCGGGGCGGGCGGATACCGCGGTCGGCTGTAGCCCGGAATCGGCTGGGGTCACGGTGTCGTCCTCCCGTTGGGGCCACAGCGCCACCACGAACGCGACGATCACGAACAGACACGTGATCGACCATGCGGCTCTGGTAGACATGTGGCCCCTCTCCGTTGTCGTCCGACCGAAATACTACGCGAGATAGTATTTCGATCGGACGACCGGTCGGGATCAGCAGCACATCATCGACGCACACATCTGGCATGCGCCGCTGAGCATCATCACGTGGCAGTCCCACAGCGCCTGCAAATTCGCAATCATTTCCTGCATGTTTCACCTCCTCCTCGATCGCGATGCGCCGCTTTCGCGCATCTACTATCTCCGTACGTAGATAGTAGATGTAGACGGGAACGCTGGTCCTGGGCTCGTCCAGCAAGGAAGCGTTCATGCCGAAAACGACCGGTTCACCTCCGCTGTGGCGCCCGTGGCGGGTTCACCACCTCGAGGCGGTGGAGGACTAACTTGCGAGCCTCTACCGTCGGAGCGGCCGCTGCGAAGAAACCTCGACCACGGCGCGGGCAGCCCGTCTGGGCTGGAGGCTGTCAGCAGTGTCAACCATGCACCGACGCCAGGGGGCCGCCGATCTGATCGTCCGCCCCACGGCGCACCGAGCGGAGTTGACCGGCCACGGCCGACAACACGCGAGAAACGTGGTGCGGCGGAACTGCCCGGTGAAGACCTTCAGGGCACCGGAGTTGTCCCTGCTGTGGATCGAACTCCCGAGAGAGGCCGACCGGCTCGAGCATGTTGTCGGCATACTGTTCGAGGTCCGACTCGTCCGGGTCCTGGGATATCCGCGGTCGAACCCGTTCGGCAGTCCCATCCCGTTCCCGACCGAAGACCGCGCCGAGTCGTGGCCCGATCTTCTGACCGCCGTCCTGCCCTGTCGACGATTCACCGTTCGGCGCATCGCCGATCACGACTCGGTGGCGCTCGGACTGCTGACCGGAGTCCACATCGGCCTGCACACCGTCCTGACCGACGTGGTGCTCGATCCGGTCACCGACCTGGTGCACTTCGACACCGCCGGCCACCGGCACATCCATCCGCTCGGTTGCGCTCAGTAGGTGCACGGTCGATCCGGGTGATCGGGAGGGTCAACGGCGGTGACCGGCCGCGGACGCATCCGGCCCGCCTTACCCTGGGAGAACGGCAGACACGAAAGCGGAGGCAACGGTGCGGGTGAAGGGGTTCGGTGAACTCGAGGCCGTGGTGATGGACCGGATCTGGGAGCGCGAGGGCACCACCACGGTCCGGCAGATCTTCGACGCTCTCGCCGCGCACCGCGACATCGCCTACACCACGGTGATGTCGACGATGGACAACCTGTACCGCAAAGGGTGGCTGGCACGGGTCCGCACCGGCAAGGCATTCACCTACTGGCCGACACTGAGCCGGGAACAACACACGGCTCGGCTGATGCGCGAGGTGTTCGACGCGGGCGGGCAGACCGATCTGGTCTTGACCCACTTCGTCGAGCAGATGAGCGCGGAGGAGTCGGCGAGCCTGCGCCAAGCACTGCGTCGACTGTCCGGCGGCGAGGACACCGCGTGATCCCCGTCCTCTGCCTGCTGCTCTACGCCGCCGCCGTCGCGGTGTTCGGTCCCGTGGTCCTGGCACGGCTGACCGCCGCCGGGATCGCCCCGCGCCTGGGCGTGGCCGCCTGGCTGAGCGCAATCACAGGTGTGTCCGTCGCCGCAACCGCTGCCGTGGCGATTGCCCTCGTCGACGTGCTCGGCAGAGGTGGTGACGCCGCTCGATGGATCGTCGACTGTGTCGGCGCGCTCTCGACAAGCGTCGGCGAGCACTCCGGCGCAGACATGCGTCTGCTGTCGGGAATCGTATTGTCCGGGGGGCGGCCGTGGGGGTCGTCGGGGCGTGGCGGATCTGCCGGGGTGTGCAGCGCCGCCGAGCCCGCACCCATGAGCACGCCCACCTGGCCCGGATGGTCGGACGTCGCATCCCCGATCTCGACGCAGTGGTGATCGACTCCGAGGAACGAGTGGCGTACTGCATAGCCGGACGCGAAAGATCGGTGGTGATCACCCGTGGCGCGTTGGCGGTGCTCGATCCCCGGCAGCTCGCCGCCGTCCTCGCGCACGAGCGAGCCCACCTCGGCCGCCGCCACTCGCTGGTGCTCGATGTCGTCCACAGTGTGGCAGCGGCACTGCCCGGGGTTTCCCTGTTCCGGGTCGGCGCCACCGAGATCGGGCGTCTGTTCGAGATGTGCGCTGACGACGTGTCGGTCCGCGGACAGGGAAGGCGGGCCCTCCTCGGCGGTTTGCTCGCCTTGGGTGGGCATCCGGCCCCGGAAGGTACCCTCGGCGGCGGCGGTGGGCTCACCGCCCGCGCCGCGCGGCTGGTCAGCCCGCCTCCGCCGCTCGTTCGTCTCGGCGTCACCGTCCTGCTCGGGGCCGTCATCGTCACTGTCCTTGCGGGGCCGTTGATGTGCACCTTGATGGATTGAGGCGTTGGGCGGCACCCGAGGTCCCGGGGGCCGGGGGCCGGCGTGGCCGAGGGCGATCCCACCAGGGCGGCGACTCTGTCATCGTCGAAACCCGATATAATCCCCTTCAATCGATTATAGGTGTGCGCCGAAGCGTTGCTGTCTTCCCGGATCGCTCGTAAGCGGACGGGTTCGGGCGCCGGGTCGAAAGGTGCTCATGAATCTGCTCGCGTCCGTCCTGCAGGCGGTCGGCCTGTTTCTCGTGACCAATATCGACGACATCATCGTGCTGTCGCTGTTCTTCGCTCGAGGAGCCGGGGTTGGGGGCACCACCACAGCGATTTTGGTGGGACAGTATCTGGGATTCGGCGCCATCCTCGCCGCCTCCGTTCTGGTCGCAGTGGGGGCGACGACCTTCTTGCCGGAGGAGGTGATCGCCTACTTCGGTCTGATCCCTCTGCTTCTGGGTGCGTACGCCGCATGGCGGGCATGGCGGGGGCGAGGGGAGGACGACGAACAGAAAACCGCCGGTAAGAAGGTCGCGGTAGGGACGGTCGCCGCGGTTACGTTCGCCAATGGAGGCGACAACATCGGGGTCTACGTCCCGGTGTTCGTCACTGTCGGAGCCCCCGCGGTGGTGGCCTACTCGATCGTCTTTTTGGCCTTGGTTGCAGTTCTGGTCATCGCGGCGCGCTACCTCGCCACCCGCAAGCCGATCGCCGAGGTTCTTGAGCGCTGGGAACACGTGCTGTTTCCGATCGTGTTGATCGGTCTCGGCGTGTTCATTCTCGCCGAGGGTGATGCATTCGGGCTGTGAGGATGCCCGCCGGTGACCCGACCTATTCATATCGTTGAGTGCCGGTTATTATCGTCATATGACGATCAATGATGTGGGTTGCCACGCCCGCGAATCCGTGGATTCGGCAGTGGCGTTGTTCCACAGCCTCTCCGACGGCACCCGCCTAGCCATCGTGCGCCGGCTCGCCGGCGGTGAAGCCCGCGTGGCGGATCTGGTGGGCGCGCTCGACTTGGCGCAGTCGACGATTTCCGCGCATGTGGCGTGCCTGCGGGACTGCGGTCTGGTGCAGGGCCGACCCGAGGGCCGGCAGGTGTTCTACTCGCTGACCCGACCGGAACTGCTCGATCTGCTCGCCGCGGCCGAAACCCTCTTGGCCGCGACGGGCAACGCCGTCGCGCTGTGCCCGAACTACAGCACCGACACCGGGGAGAAGTCGTGAGTGACGCGTGCGGTTGCGGCCACGACGAACCCCGCGTCGAGGGTGAGGAAGACCACGAGCCCGACAAGTGGTGGCAGGTCACCGAGATTCGGGCGGCCGCCGTCGCCGGGCTGCTGCTGGTTGCCGCCCTGGTCGTGGGGTGGACCGACGGCCCCCACCCGGTGAAGCTGACCCTCGAAGCCCTGGCGCTGATCGTCGCCGGCTACACCTTCGTCCCCTCCACCCTCACACGCCTGGCCCGCGGCAAGATCGGGGTCGGCACTCTGATGACGATCGCCGCCGTCGGCGCCGTGCTGCTCGGCGAGGTCGGCGAGGCCGCGATGCTCGCCTTTCTGTTCGCCATCAGCGAGGGCCTCGAAGAGTACGCGGTCACCCGCACCCGCCGCGGCCTACGCGCCCTGCTGAATCTGGTGCCGGACACCGCCACCGTCCTGCGTGGCGGTCGTGAACAGACCGTCGCCCCCGCAGAGTTGGTGCTCGGGGAGATCATGATCGTCAAACCCGGGGAGCGGCTCGCCACCGACGGCACCATCCGCACCGGCCGCACCGCCCTGGACACCTCCGCGATCACCGGCGAATCCGTCCCGGTCGAGGCCGCACCGGGCTCCGAGGTGTTCGCCGGCTCGATCAACGGCACCGGCGTTCTCGAGGTCGAGGTCACCGCCGGTGCGCAGGACAACTCGCTGGCCAAGATCGTGCGGATCGTCGAGGCCGAGCAGTCCCGCAAGGGCGAGGCCCAGCGTCTGGCCGACAAGATCGCCAAGCCTCTGGTTCCGGGGGTGATGGTTGCCGCGGCGCTGATCGCCGCGATCGGCAGCGTGTTCGGCGATCCGCTGGTGTGGATCGAACGCGCCCTGGTGGTGCTGGTCGCCGCGTCCCCGTGTGCGCTGGCCATCGCGATCCCGGTCACGGTGGTCGCCGCGATCGGCGCCGCGTCCAAGCTCGGTGTCCTGGTCAAGGGCGGTGCCGCCCTCGAAGCGTTGGGCCGGATCCGCACCGTCGCGCTGGACAAGACCGGCACCCTGACCCGCAACCGCCCCGAGGTCATCGACGTCGCCACCACCGGCGGCGCCACCCGCGGCGACGTCCTGAACGTCGCCGCCGCCCTCGAGGCCCGCAGCGAACACCCCCTCGCCGCAGCGATCCTCGCCGCCGTCGACGACTACACCCCGGCCGAGGACGTCGATGCGGTCCCCGGGGCCGGACTGACCGGACACGTCGGCGGCATCCCCGCCCGGCTCGGCCGGCCCGGCTGGATCGATCCTGGCCCCCTGGCCGCGGATATCGAGCGGATGCAGCACGCCGGAGCCACCGCGGTGCTCATCGAATGCGACGGCGCCCTGATCGGCGCGGTCGCGGTGCGCGACGAACTGCGCCCCGAAGCCCGCGACGTCGTCGCTGAGTTGCGCCGCGACGGTTACACCGTGGCGATGCTCACCGGCGACAACGAGCGCACCGCACGAGCGTTGGCCGCCGCCGTCGGCATCGACGAGGTCCACGCCGATCTGCGTCCGGAGGACAAGGCCCGCATCATCGACACTCTCCGCGGTACGCGGCCGACGGCGATGGTCGGCGACGGCGTCAACGACGCCCCGGCCCTGGCCACCGCCGACCTCGGGATCGCGATGGGCGCGATGGGCACCGACGTCGCCATCGAAACCGCCGATGTCGCCCTGATGGGTGAGGACTTGCGGCACCTACCCCAAGCCCTGCAGCACGCCCGACGCTCCCGGACGATCATGTTGCAGAACGTCGGCCTCTCGCTCGCGATCATCACCGTCCTGATGCCCCTGGCCCTGTTCGGGATACTCGGGCTGGCCGCCGTCGTCCTGGTCCACGAGATCGCCGAGATCATTGTGATCGCCAACGGGGTGCGCGCCGGACACGCCCGGAGCCTGACCGCGACAACAGAATCGACAAAGTCATCCGTGCCGGTCGCCGGAGCTCGGTCATGACAGATAAGGACAACTCCGTGTCGTCCGTAGTGCCCGTGGGCAGGCGGCGTTGCGGCCGAGGTATTCTCGTCGTGCTGGTGGGTGCCCTGGCTGCGGTCGCGTTGGCCCTCGATCCGGTGGCGCGCGACGCGCTGTCCGGTGGGCGGGCAATCGATTTCGGGTTGTTGCAACTACGGTTGGCCTACAACACCGGGGTCGCGTTCAGTCTCGGTGACCAGCTCCCCCCTACCGTCGTTCTTGCCGTCACCGCTGCCCTCACCGTGACGATCGGCGTGTTCGCCTGGCGCACTGCACTCGACAGTCCACTGATCCAGACCATCGGCCTGGCCGCGATCGTCGCCGGCGCCACCGCCAACGTCGTCGACCGCTTCCTTGATGGCAAAGTCACCGATTATTTCCACACCGGGTGGTGGCCCACCTTCAACCTCGCCGACACCTACATCACCTGCGGTGTTGTCCTCGTCGTCGGCGCCCTGCTTCTCGCAACCTCCAACAGGGACCACATCTCATGAGTCGAATGCCCGAACAGCTGCGCACCCTCTACACCGCGGAGATGACCGCCGCTCGACATAGCAGCGACGATGTCAGGCGCTGGCGCCACCTCGAACGCGCCCACATCTTGTCCCAGCCCTACCCGTGGCCGCACACCCGCAACCACCTCGCCATGTTCACCTTGGCGCTGCGCCAGCGTGATCGCCGCGAGGCTGTGGGCCAGGTCGTGCGGATTCTGCTCGCCGCTCCCGGCTCGGCGCTGGGCCGCTACCCTCAAGGCAACACCGGGCGTACTTCGGCGGGGCTGATGACCCCGATGCAGGTCCCGGAGGATCTGGTTTCGATGCTCACTCGACCCACCTGACACCGCGCCTCTCGCTGCGATTGAGTCAGACGGAACAACAAGTCCGGTAGTGCACCGTCTTCCTCATCTACTACTTGCTGTCCGAGTTCGAAAGGGGCCAGTCAGGGACCACCCGCACGTTGTGCTGCGCAGACACGGATTATGTTGAGGTCCGGGCAATCATGTGGCGGCCAGAATCGCAGGACTCGACTTGCCCTCATACCGTCGAACCGAGGTGAACGAGTCCTGCGACCTGACTCTCCCTTCCCTCAGAAGGGAAGAAAACCTTCCGTCTCATTCTACAGAGCAGATCCCGAAACCGGCACGGCACTTTGTGTGCTGGAACTTTTTTGCTCGAAGCATGAGGAACCGCTGGGCGTTGATGCTGAAATGTGCGCGGTCCAAAGATGGCCGTCGCTGCCCGCGTAGCTCGTGGACTGTCGAATCGGAGCACAACGTTGGGCTCGGTTACCGCGGCCGGCCGTACCGGGCGGCGAGACTCTCGCTCGCGGAGAGCGGCGTCTCGTCGTCGGTTCGGGTGGCCTTCACCTTGCGGCGTTCCCTCAACTCCGCCCACACGAAATACCCCAGTCCCATTGGGGCCATGATCCCGAACGCGAGCCACTGCAGCCCGTACGACAGATACGGACCCGCATCAAGTTGGGGAAGTGGGATGACTCCGAGCCCGCCCGGCTGGTGAGCATCGAGTTGTAGGTAGACGTCTTCGAGTTCGAGACCCGTCACAGCCGCGACCTGCGGCGCGTCGATAAAATACACTTGCTGATAGCCCGCGTCAGTGAAGGGCTCCTTGCCGTCCATTGTGCCTTGGGACTTGCGGATCCGAGCATCGAGCGAGACATTTCCGCCCGGTGCGGCGGGGATTGCGGGGACCTCGCTACCGCGTACCGGACGCACATAACCTCGATTGACGAGAATCGTCCGACCATTACCCAGCGCAAACGGCGTGAGCACTTCGTACGCGGGTTGGGATTCGACGCTGCGCAACCGGACGAGCACATCAGAGTCGGGCAGATACGAGCCCTGCGCGACGACCCGCCTCCACTCGTCGTCGATCGTCGCACTGTCACCGCCGAGCAGCTCGGCGACAGGGACCGGGTCCTGCGCCATCGATGCCGAGATCCGCGCATTCCGATCCTCGGTGCTCGTGTTCTTGCTCAGCTGCCACGGGGCGAGCAGGGTGAAGCACCCATACGCGAAACCGACTACCACCACGGCCAGAATGAACCAGCTCGGACGGAGAAGAAACATCACACGGCGCACTTGTTCACGGTAGACCCCAGAGTGGACTCTTCTGCCATCGCATCCCCTCTCGACGCGCTCAACGCCCAGCTGCTGCGGCGCCTCCACCTCGACCTCACCCACCTGACCTTCGAGTCGAGGATGGGGAACAATCCGGGGCGTTTGAGGTGGAGCACCTTGCTGATCTTGGCTACCCCCACGCGCCGGGGCGCGGCCGTGCGGAAATGGTCGTAGAGGGCTTCGGCCCGGTCGTAGAGCTCGCCGCTGATGTTCGGGTCGGCCTCGACCAGTTGTGCTTCGATCGGCGCCGCCGCCCACGGGGCGTCGACGGCGGTACGGATGAACCAGTCGAGTTGGGCGTGGCTGATGCGGGAGCGCACCTTGTGGGTGCGGGCGATCTCGTCGGCGGTGATCTCCTTGAGTGCTCCGGGTCCGGGCAGGTCGTAGCGGGCCACGGTCACCGCCGGATAGCCGTGGGCCTTGGCGGTCGCGGTGTCGATGTCGATGCTGCGTCCGGCGATCACCAACACGGTGGCCCCGTCCTCGCCGCGGGTGCGGTTCATGGCTTCTGCCGCCCGGCCGGGTCCGGGTCGGTGTCGTTGATGCCTCCCAGATCGGTGTATGGAGTCGCAGCGGACGTGTCTGCGGTCGTCGCAGCGGCGATTTCCGTCGGGTCCGGCCGGCTCGAGATGCGGATCGTGCGAGCGAGTGCCCGCAGGTCCTGGAGCGAGCGGATTCCGTCCGGGACGCTGTCGTCACCGGGTGACCGTAAGGCGTTCGAGTTCAGCGGGTTGGTGGCATGCCGCTCTTCTCCATCCTCGTCCGCGTACGGAGAACGGTCTCCGAGCATCTGGCGGCTCAATTCGCGCATCTGGCGACATTCCTCGATCTTTTCGACGGCCTGCTGTGCTCGGATCTTTTCGGGCTTGAGGTACTCCTCGATCCGTCCGATGTCCGTGGCGAGGTGCGCCATCGCGGGGGCGATCTTCTCCAATGCCTGTATTGAGCGTTTCTGCAGGGAGTGCAGTGAGTCCGAGTGCGTCGAGAATGTTCCCCACCTATGAACGCTCATGTCGAGCACGAACGTGTCGCTGTAGGTATCACGCTCGTTGGGGGCAGATCCGTAGGTGATGGTCACGGTGACTCGATCGGGGATCTGTTCATCGTTGCGGATGGACCGGTCGGGGTCGTCCGGGTCCTCTTTGCCGATGAAATAGATGTTGAACAGTTCGTTACCGGGCATGAAGGTGGGGATGGGGTCGGCGTAGCGCTTGAGGAGGAATGCGATGATGCTCGGCTGGCCGCTGTGGGTAGGTTGCTCAGCCAGTGGTGGGTCGAATTCAACCTTGACGTTGTACGCCACCGAGGGTCCGAAGTTGCGTACGACCAGAGACGCCGTCCGAGCAGATAGTTGAGGATCGATCACCAATTCAGCACCGACCATCGGCCGTGATCGGTCCCGACTGTCACGCTTCGTCGCCCGCAACGTGCGAACAGCCACGAAAGCTGCGGCGACCGCCGCCGCTGCGGCCACGACCGTCGCACCACCACCGACAGCCGCACCCACCGCGGACACAAGATCGGTGGTGTCGGACGCAAGGACAGTCGGCACAGTTCTTCTCCACGGGTATTCAGGCGGCAGGGTGGGCGATAATGTCCGATACATCGTCGCAGCATCGAGTTTCAATACTCGAGCGGCGAGTAGCTCCCGATTCTGGGTAGACCTGTGGACGGACTTCCGCGGGAGAAGTTCCGCTGAATCCTCTACAGGTAGCTACTGCACCGGCGACGGTTCCGGACGCAGTTCGGCCAAGGATCCCACCGCGGTGATTCCGACGGGTTCGGTGGTGGATAGCGGAATCACCGCGTACCGGTCGGCAAGCTCACCCCGGACCTTGTCGATCTGCTCGAGTTCGGCTACGGCCCGCCGGCGGAGCAGCGGTGCGGTGGGCTCCGCTGCGGCAAGAGAGTTGTTGACCACCCACGCCCACGGCTCGATACCGGCGCGTCGCAAATCGCCCTGCAGACCGGCGGCCTCGAGCACCGGAGTGGTCTCGGCGAGCGTGACCAGCACAATCTTGGTCTGTGCCGGGTCCTGCAGCCGCATCAAAGGAGTGGTGAAGCGTCCGCCGTCGCCCATCTGCCGGGCGATCTCACGGTGATACGAGCCGGTCGCATCGAGCAACAGCAAGGTGTGACCCGTGGGGGCGGTGTCGACGACGACAAACTTGCGGCGTGATTCGTGGATGACCTTCGAAAACGCCTGGAACACCGCGACTTCTTCGGTGCAGGGGGACCGCAGATCTTCGGCGAGGGTGGCGCGGCCGGCGTCGTCGAGCCCGGCGCCCTTGGCGGCCAGCACCCGGTTGCGGTAGGCCTGACTGGCCTCATGGGGGTCGATGCGGGAGACCTCAAGATGGTCGAGTTCCCCGGCGAGAGTGTCGGTCAGGTGCGCGGCAGGGTCGGTGGTGGTCAGGTGCACGTCATGGCCACGGCGGGCCAGTGCCACCGCGATCGCGGCGGCGACGGTGGTCTTACCGACCCCGCCCTTGCCCATGCACATCACCAAACCGTGCCCGTCGGACTCGATCTCATCGACCAGATCCGCCAGGGAAGCATCGGTGACCGCCGCGACGTCCGGATCGACGCCGACGGCACTCGAGGCCGTGGTGATGTCGAACAGGGTGGCCAGAGCGTCGAGACCGACCATGTTCACCGGCTTGAGGGCGACCAGATCCGTGGGCAGCGCCGCGATCGCGGCGGGAACCGCGGCGAGCGCCGCCTGTTCGCGGTGATGCACGGCGGTGGCCAGCTGATCGGTGTCGTCGACGGGGGCGGGCAGCACGCCGTTGACGACCACATGCTGTCTCGTCATGCCGATCGCGGCGAGTTCGTCGTGGGTGCGGGCGATTTCGGTCAGCGCAGAGCGGTTGGCGCGGGCGACGAGCACCAGGCGGGTGCGACCGGGATCCGACAGCGCCTCGACCGCGCCGGCGTACATGGCCTTCTGCTTGTCGAGGCCGGCGAGCGGCCCGAGGCAGGACGCGTCGCCCTTGCCGTTATCGAGGAATTCGGTCCAGTTGCCGGGCAGCTGCAGCAGCCGGATGGTGTGGCCGGTGGGGGCGGTGTCGAACAGCACGTGATCGAACCCGGCGACCCGGTCGTCGGGATCGGTGAGCAGCGAGGTGAATTCGTCGAACGAGGCCACTTCGGTGGTGCACGAGCCGGACAACTGTTCGGTGATCGACGCGATCTCCGCGTCGGGCAGCAATCCGCGGACCGGGCCGACGATGCGTTCACGGTAGGCGGCGGCGGCCTGTTCGGGATCGATCTCGAGCGCCGACAACCCCGGCACCGCGGGGATCTCGGTGATCGTGTTGCCGATGCTCAGACCGAAGACCTGCCCGACGTTCGACGCGGGGTCGGTCGAGACCAGCAGCACCCTCTTGCCGGCTCGGGCCAGGCGCAGCGCCGACGCGCACGCGATGGAGGTCTTGCCGACCCCGCCTTTGCCGGTGAAGAACACGAACCTGGGTGGGTCGGTCAGGAACGTCGGGTCGGTGGCAGTCATGGCAGCAGATACTCCTCGTCGGACGGATCGGCGGGCGGGTGCGGATCTGGGTGGTCAGCAGCAGGTGGACTCGTCCGGTGTGCAGCACGAGTCGTTGTCGTCGGCGAGCCCGAGCATGGTCACCCCGGACGGCGCTGCGGCGGGAACATCGAGTCCGGCCCACGTGGCGAGCTCGGCGCGGGTCGGGTAACGCCCGGTGGCGACGGTGACGTCGTCGACGAGCACCAGCGGAAGACCGTCCGATCCGGCAAGTTCGAGGAACTTTGTGACGGTCTCGTTGTGCGCGAACGCGAGCGGGTCGTTGGCCAGATTGTGGCGGGTGATGGTGGCGCCCTGCCCGGTCAGCGCGGCCATGTCGGCGGTGAAGGTGACCAGGTTCTGGTCGAGGTCCTCGCCGCACACGCCGGTGTTGCAGCACAGGGCCGGTTCGAAGACTGCGATCGTGCTCATGGTGTTCTGCTCCTGGTTGGGGTAGGTGCTCAGCGGGTCGCGTCGAGTAGCCGGGTGGCGAGTTCGTCGACGCGGGTGGCGATGTCGCCGCGGACCAGACGCATCCGCTCGATACCGTCGACGCCGCGCTCGGACGGCTCGTCGATGTCCCAGTTCTCCACGACTACGCCGGCGGGCGCGTCGACGTGGGCTTCGCCGCCGAGGGTGACGACGAGGTCGACCTCGGACAGCAGCTGCGGATCGATCGGCTTGGGGTACTCGCCCGCGGTGGGTGCCCCGACTTCCTCGAGAACCTGCATCGACAGGGCGTTGAGCGACGAGCCGGGCGTGGTGCCGGCCGAATGGACAACGATCCGGTCGCTTGCGGTCTTGCGCATGAGGGCGGCAGCCATCTGGGATTTGCCGCCGTTTTTCACGCACACGAACAGCACCGAGGGTGTGGGCACGAGGGGTGGTCCTTTCCGACGGACTCGGGTTGACGATTGAATTGATAGAAGTCAATATAGACGTATGTCGAATCAGATGTCGAGCGAGGCCGAGCTGTGCTGCCCTCCACTCTCGCGTGAGCCCCTGACCTCCGATTGGGCCGGCGACCTGGCCCGCATGTTCAAGGCCCTCGGCGATCCGGTGCGCCTGCGCATGCTCAGCATGATCGCCAGCCACCAGGGCGGCGAGAGTTGCGTGTGCGACATCAGTCCCGCCTTCGACCTGTCCCAGCCCACCATCTCGCACCACCTCAAGGTGCTGCGCGAAGCCGGACTGCTCGACTGCGAACGCCGCGGCACCTGGGTGTACTACCGGGTGATCCCTGCCGCGCTCGAGCAGTTGTCCGCAGTGCTGGCCACCGAATCGGGGGTGCTACCCGGATCGACCTGTGCGTGCACCCCGGCCGAACCTCATCAGGAGACCGTTTCGTGACCACCACCACCGAAAACCGTTCTGTGGCAGGAAAAATGTCGACCCTCGACCGCTTCCTGGCCGTGTGGATCGGCATCTCCATGGTCGTCGGCCTGCTGCTCGGCCGGATGATCCCCGGGCTCGGCGACGCTCTGAGCGTCCTCGAGATCGACAACATCTCGCTGCCGATCGCCCTCGGTCTGCTGATCATGATGTATCCGGTGCTCGCGAAGGTGCGCTACGACCGTCTCGACACCGTCACCGGCGACCGCAAACTGCTGATCTCGTCGTTGATTCTGAACTGGGTACTCGGCCCGGCGCTGATGTTCGCCCTTGCGTGGTTGCTGCTGCCGGATCTGCCCGAGTACCGTACGGGTCTGATCATCGTCGGCCTCGCACGCTGCATTGCGATGGTCATCATCTGGAACGACCTCGCGTGCGGCGACCGCGAAGCCGCCGCGGTGCTGGTCGCGATCAACTCGGTGTTCCAGGTGATCATGTTCGCCGTCCTCGGCTGGTTCTATCTCTCGGTGCTGCCGGGATGGCTCGGACTCGAGCAGACCGCTTTCGACGTCTCCCCGTGGCAGATCGCCAAATCGGTGTTGATCTTCCTCGGCATCCCGCTCGTCGCCGGTTTCCTGACCCGGCACTTCGGTGAAAAGGCCAAGGGCCGTGACTGGTACGAAGACACATTCCTGCCGAAGATCGGACCGTGGGCGCTGTACGGGTTGCTGTTCACGATCGTGCTCCTGTTCGCGCTCCAGGGCGAGCAGATCACGTCGCAGCCGTGGGACGTCGCGCGGATCGCGTTGCCGCTGCTCGCCTATTTCGTCCTCATGTGGGGCGGTGGGTTCCTGTTCGGCGCCGCGATCGGTCTGGGTTACGAGCGCACGACCACCTTGGCGTTCACCGCTGCGGGCAACAACTTCGAACTCGCTATTGCCGTGGCGATCGGCACCTTCGGTGTCACCTCGGGTCAAGCTCTGGCCGGTGTCGTCGGTCCGCTGATCGAAGTGCCGATCCTCGTCGCCCTCATCTATGTCTCGTTGGCGCTGCGCAAGCGTTTCAAGAGTTCAAATACCCCTGCTGTGCAGTAAAAGTCGATACGCCAGGAGGCGACCGATGTCTTCACACCCCGCACAACCGGAACTGCTCATGCCTCAGGCGGTGCTGCAGCGTTCCGCCGAGCACCTCGCCGACAAGTACGCCGGGGTGTTCTCCCCGCAGACCGTGGAACGGATGGTGTTCGAGTCGTACGCTGCGCTGCGCCGCACCGCCAAGATCCACACGCACCTGACCGCCCTGGCCACCCGGTTCGCCGGCGAACGCCTCACCGCGCTGGCACAAGCCGACGGTGCGATCACCAAGGACGTACCGGAGGTGCTGTTCGTGTGCGTGCGCAACAGCGGCCGCTCCCAGATGGCGGCGGCGTTGCTCGCCCACCACGGCGTCGGACGCGTGCATGTGCGCTCCGCCGGATCGGCGCCCGCATCGTCGATCCATCCCGTTGTCGTCGAGGCGATGGCCGAGATCGGGCTCGATCTCGGCGCCGAATACCCCAAACCGCTCACTGATGATGTGGTGGCGGCCGCGGACGTGGTGGTCACCATGGGCTGCGGTGACGCCTGCGCGGTGTATCCGGGCAAGCGCTACCTCGATTGGTCGCTGCTCGACCCGGAAGACGAGTCGCTCGAGGCGGTGCGCGGCATCCGCGACGACATCGATGCCCGGGTCCGTGTCCTGCTGACCGAGCTCGGCGCTGTCTCTGTCTGATCTTGTCTCTGCCTGACCTTCCTCTACGAAAGGACGTTCCACTTCATGACCACCCACTCCGCCACCGATCGCACGCCGTCGGTGCTGTTCGTGTGCGTGCACAACGCCGGCCGTTCCCAGATGGCCGCCGGGTTCCTCACCGCCCTGGCCGGGGATCGGATCGAGGTCCGCTCCGCCGGCTCCGCTCCGGCCGCGCAGGTCAACCCCGCTGCGGTCGAGGCGATGGCCGAGGTGGGGATCGATATCTCCACGCAGAATCCGAAGATCCTCACCGTCGACGCAGTGCAGGCCTCCGATGTGGTGATCACCATGGGGTGCGGCGACACCTGCCCGGCATTCCCGGGCAAGTCCTACCGGGACTGGGTGCTCGAGGACCCGGCCGGGCAAGGGGTCGAGGCGGTGCGGCCGATCCGCGACGAGATCAAGGCCCAGGTCGAGGCGCTGATCGCCGAGCTCGTTCCAAACGTCGCCCGCGCATCAGCGTCCCCGCACTGTCGATGACCTGATCATCGACAGTGCGAGCGATGCCTCACGGCAGAGATGCTGTCGGTGTGTCGGGAACCATGCGTGGCACGAGCCGGACGTAGAGGACCATGCCGACGAGCTCGACCAGGGTTTGCGTGACGACGATGACGGGGGTCAGGGCATAGCCGGCCGGTAAGGCGAGCGCGAGCGGAAGTACCACGAGCGAATTGCGGGTGGCACCACTGAAGATCAACGCACGTGAGCGGCCGACGTCGAACCGGAACACTCGTGCCGCGATGAATCCGAGTCCGGCCATGAGAATCAAGAAGGCGGCGTAGACGGGGATGACCGTGCCGACGTGGTGGAGTTCGTCGCGAATTTTCGGGATCTGACCAGCCACGACGACGAACAGGGTTCCGGCCATCAGTGGAACCATCGCCGCGGTGAACGCGGTGGTGAGCACGACACCGACACGGCGCCGTGCAGCCAGGGCCTGCGTGACCCACGCCAGGGCGAGCGGTGCGACGATCAGGATGAGAAACGCCTCGAGGAACGGTGCGACGTCGACGATATCGGTGAGCTCTGATCCCATGAACAGCCACAACAGCAGCGGCAGTGCCGCCATCTGGGCGAACATCAGCAGCGGTGAGGCGGCAAGCAGTCGCCTGCTGTCACCTCCGGCGAGACCGGAGAACACGATGACGTAGTCGATGCAGGGCGTGAGCAGGGTCAGCAGGATGCCCAGCAGCACGGCCTGCGGGAATGTCACCACCAACGTCAGGGCGGCGACGACGAGCGGGACGACGACGAAATTGAGAACCAGGGCCGCGGTGAGGAACCGGCGGTCGCGGACGGCCTCGGCCAGTGTGGTGAACGGCACCTGCAGGAAGGTGGCGTAGAGCAGTGCCCCGAGCAGCGGGTAGATGCTCGCTTCGAACACCGACGAGGAATCCGGCAGGGTCAGTCCCACGACGGCGCCGGTCACCAGGGCACCGAGGTAGACGAGGATCTGGTGGCGTTCGAGCCACTGGGTCGCGGACATGCGCTGGTAGAGGCCTTTCGAGGCGGGTCGAGCGAGGCAGCAGTGGGGACCGGCTGTGAAAGCCAGGGATGTGGGACCGGTGGTCAGCGAGCAGGTGGGGCGCTCGTGCCGTCGCCGAACAACGCGCGCACCATTTCTGCAGCCGCTGCCGGTGCCCCCACGTCGAGGATCACTTCGGTACCGCGCAGATGCAGGTCGAATTCGTAGAACGGGCAGCAGTGCTGCTCGGCGGCGGCGAGTTCGGCGAGTGCACCGACTCGGTCGATGGGCAGGCGCAGTCGCACATCCGCCGGACCGGGTTCGCGGACAACGTCGACGAGTACCTGCTGCCACCGGTGCACACGTTCCCCGTGGTCGGCGGCGTCGAGGGAGCAGGCAATCGGCGGGTCGGCCGGCACGGTGATCGCCGCGCCAGGCGCAGCGAAAGGAGGGTCGACGACCTGGGTGCGGGGCTGCGGCGCAAGGAATCCGCAGCCGGCATCGCACGGCTCGGCGCGATCAGGCAGGTCGTCGAGCTGGGCAAGAGCATGCCGAAGCGTGTCGGTGAAGGCGGCGAGTTCCGCGGTCCGGGTGGCGGCCTCGTCCAGGCGAGCGGCCATCTTCGGGCGTAGCTGCGCACGGACCTCGGCGCAGGGATCGTGCTCCCACACCGCCAGTAGTTCGCGGATCTCACCCAAGGGGAGTCCCACGTGCTTGGCCGCCTGGATGAACGCAACGCGGTCGACATCCCGATCTCCGTAGACGCGATATCCACTGTCGGTGCGCCCCGCCGGGACCAGTCCTGCGGATTCGTAGAACCGCAAGGTGGTGGCCGGGACACCGGTGTGTTCGGCGAACTGGGAGATCAGCATCGTGCTCACTCCTCGACGGTAAACCTTCGAGTCGACTCGAAGGTCAAGCCCGACACCGGCTCAGCCCTGCCGACCTTCGACCCGGCGGAGCACGTCGATCAGCTCCGCGGTGCTCGGGGCGCCGCCGGGTCCGTCGGCGGTGCGGTAGACGCGGCAGGTCAACCCGACACCCTCGGTGGGACCGAACGGGTCGATCCCGTCGATGCGGATCGTCGGGGAGCCCGCGAAGGCGGCGCGCTCAGCAGCCTCCGGGGTCTCGATACGGCGCAGCCGGATCGGGGTGCCGGCGTTGCCGGTTGCGGCCAGGGCCTCGGCGAGGCGGTCGCGGGCGAGCTGCCAGTTCGGGCAGCCGTCGAAGTACAGCAGTTCGATATCCATGGCGGTCGGTCCCGTTCGTCAGTGGTTGTCAGCGGCGGGAACGGACTCGGAGCGGCGTTCGAGCAGTACCGTATCGCGCCACACCCCGGCGAGTTTGCCGATGCGTTCGCGCACACCGACGGTGCGAAACCCCGCCGAATGGTGCAGGGCGAGGCTGGGACGGTTCTCCGGGAAGATGGAGGTCTGCAGCGTCCACAGTCCGGCCTGATCGGCGGCGATGACCTGGGTACGCAGCAGCGCTTTGCCGACCCCGCGTCCGCGCATGCCGTCGCCGACGTACACCGAGTTCTCGGCCACCCCCCGGTAGCACTCGCGCCCCGACACCGGGCTCAACGCTGCCCAGCCGACCACCTGGCCCTCGATCTCGGCGACCCACCGATGCCCGGGCAGCCACTGGTCCTCGAGGACCTCGCGGGTGGGAACCTCGGTGGTGAACGTTGCGGTACCGGTGGCGATGCCCTCTCCGTAGATGCGGCGCACCGCCTCCCAATCGCGGTCGGCGAGCGGGCGCACGCTCACGTCGGCCGGGACGTCCTCGGGGCAGCACGGCCGTGCGGTGAGCACACCCATGACCGCGTCGGCGGCACTGGGTAGGTCGCTGCAGCAACTCGGGTTGACCATCACCACGGTGCTGGTGCCGTGTTTGCCGGTGGTGACGAAGCCGACGTCGGCGAGCTTGCGGACGTGATGGGAGATGGTGGGCTGGCCGATCCCGAGGATCTCGGCGAGTTCCCCGACGGTGATGCCGGCCGGGCGGGCGGCGACGTGGTGCAGCAGCCGCACCCGGGTGGGCTCGGCCAGGCAGGCGAACCACCCGGCGTAGGTGGCCGCGTCCTCGGGGCTCAGGGCGTCGATGTCCACCTCCGCGCCGGGGATGGCCGGGGTCGGCAGGCCGAGTGATGTCATACCCCCACTATATCGATCGGCATCGATGGCTGCATTCATCGATGCCCATCTATATTCTGGCGGCAGCTTAGATCGATACCCATCGATGAAAGGATCTGTTATGAGCGAGTTGCCCGTCGTCGTGGTGGGAGCCGGACCGATCGGCCTGGCCGCCGCCGCTCACCTGCGTGAAGGCGGCCTCGAGCCGCTGGTACTCGAGCGGGGTACCAGCGCCGGAGCCGCCATCACGCAGTGGCACAGCGTCCACACCTTCTCCCGCTGGGCCGAACTGATCGACCCCGCAGCCCGCGTCTCCTCGACACCACCGGCTGGAGCGCCCCCGGCGTCGACTCCTACCCCACCGGCCAGGACTGGGCCGGCCGGTACCTGACCCCGCTGGCCGACGCCCTCGGCGACGCGGTCCGGCTCGACCACCAGGTCATCGGCATCGCCCGCCGCGGCCGCGACCGGATCGTCGACGCCGGACGCGACACCGAACCGTTGTCGGTGCACGTACGCCACCGCGACGGCACCGAATCCCGCCTGCTCGCCCGCGCCGTGATCGACGCCTCGGTCACCTGGGACACCCCCAGCCCCCTCGGCGGTGAAGGACTGCCCGCCCTGGGCGAGCGCGCCGCCGCCGAGAAGATCACCTACCGCGTCCCGGACCTGGGCGAGGACGCGGTGCGCGCCCGCTACGCCGGCCGGCACACCGTCATCGCCGGTAGTGGCCACTCAACGCTCAATGCCATCGTCGCGCTGGCCGAACTCGCCCGCACCACCCCCGGCACCCGGCTGACCTGGGTGCTGCGCCGCGGCGACGTCGGGCTGCGCGCCAAGACGGCCGTCGACGCCGGACTCCTCGAGGTCGTCACCGGCTTCCGCACCGCCGCCGTCGAACCCACCACCGACGGTCAGCTCACGCTGGTCTCTGACACCGGCGCCCGCATCGACGCCGTCGGCGAGGTCATCGCCTCGACCGGGTTCCGCCCCGATCTGTCGTGGCTCTCGGAAATCCGCCTCGACCTCGACCCGGTCCTGCAGGCCCCGACCGCGCTGGCCCCGCTGATCGACCCAAACGTGCACTCCTGCGGCACCGTCTATCCGCACGGAGTCGCCGAGCTCTCCCACCCCGAACCCGGCTTCTACGTCGTCGGCATGAAGAGCTACGGCCGGGCCCCGACGTTCCTGGCGATGACCGGATACGAGCAGGTCCGCAGCATCGCCGCCGCCCTGGCCGGTGACCACGACGCCGCGGCCCGGGTCGAGCTGACCCTGCCCGACACCGGGGTGTGCGGCGGCGCCGGAGTCTTCGACGAATCGACCAATCCCTGATCCCCCGCTCCCAAGGCCATCACTCGTATCGCAGTCAGATGCGGCGCCGACGCATCGATGCCCGCCTCGTACATGTCGGTGACTGATCGAGCGCTGTGCGTGCGCCTGTAGCTTCCACCGCCGACCAGCTGTCCGAAGGAAACCTCCAAGTCCCGGTTCCCGGTTATCCGGAGATAGTGACCGAAAAGCCGGGTGAACTGATCCGGGGAAAGGCTGATCGCTATGTCGTTGTCGGCTACGTCGTGTCGTCCAGCCGTGCGAGCACCCGTGACAATTACATCGGCGCCCAGTGTGCCTGCGGCACTGGCCAACGCAGCCGCTCGATGGCGGTCGGCGATCGACAACTCATCGTGGCCAGCGGCTACCTCACCACGGTGATGGTCGAGCTGCGAGTAGACACCGAAGAAGTGTCCTGTGGCGCCCAGCACCTGGTCAACGCCAACAAACCCCTCCACCCCCACGACCGAGGAGTCACCCCTTCGGGGAGCCTCGTCCACGGTAGTGAAGTGAAAGCGGTACCACCGGTCGATGCCGAGAGCATTCATCCAATCGGATGGTGAATCGTCGTCGTTCTGAACGACAAGGCAGGACTCGATCTCGCTCCTCGTCAAGAGCGCTACCAGCGCCTCCACCGAGGATTGTTCGAGGGTGCCAGTGTCAACGAGAACTCTGATCTGACGAGTCGCCGGTTGTAGGGGATACAGCGGAACGCTCTCGCGTCCAGGAGAACTGACAGGTGGTCGAACGTAGCGGACGAAACGATGATTGGGGAGACCCCGGGGCACAATCAGCGGCACGATATTAGATTCGCATCTCCTGGCCCCGGGACCATCCAGCGACATCGCCGTCGGCGGCACATCACGTGAATAATCTGTGATCACCTGGTGTAAGTCGCTGGACCTGGCACCTGACGTAAGTGTCGATACTGATGGTGACAGTCCGGAGGCACGGGAGTGTCCGAGCGGGCGGGGATGTCGTCCCCATATCGTGCCGCCGCCGGTTGATGTCGGTGTCTGGTTCACCGGCTCCACGACCGTACCGACAAGGCGTTGCAGAAGCTCGCGGTGCCGGCCGGATGCTGCGCGAGGCAGGTGGGCAATGGGCTACGCCGCCGCAGCGTGCTGGCACGAAGTGGACGGGGAAGGGATCGGGTGCATTCGGTCGCCTCTCGGCGAAAGGCGCAACACGGCTCCAGCCGAACGGAACTCCGTGAAGGCAAAGGGTTGAGCCCGGGGGACACGGAAACGCACCCGATCCGGACAGTGCAACGCGCCCCTGCCTCCGGCTATTCCCGGCGCGAGTTGTCGTGGGCACGATAGCGTGAACTGCACCAGTGGCTCGGACCCAGGCTTTCTGATCCGCGTCGATACCGATGCGTGCAGTGCGTGCGATGCGTGCACGCATCGCGAGCCATGCATGCACCGTGGGTCGCGGACAGCGTGCGAGGTCTGGGGCTCCTCTCGAACAAGGAATGCCGGGCTTACAGCTCCAGGTCGGGGCCAGCCTGGGGACTGTGGTCGGGTGGCTCCGGCTGGGCCGGGGTCGTACTACCGCCGGGTGTACCGGGCTTCGAGCGTGGTGGGTGACCGGACACGGCGGCGCGCAGAGCCGACAGCAACGCCTCCTGTCCGCTGGGATCACGAGCGATCTGCTGCGCGGTGCCGGTGTCGCTTGGCGGTCGGGCCGTGTGGGGGTCGACCACGTAGCGGCGAATGAGACCGGACAGACGCGCCGGGGCGATAGTCAGTCCGTCGATGCGCTGGCCGCGGTCGAGCATGGCGACCAGCTCGTGCAGAGCCCGGGCTGCGTCCTTGCGGGCACCGGTACGGGCGGTGTGCAGCTTCCAAGCGGGAAACCGGTCTCGGTGTTCATGGGTGATCGACAACAGGGTGCACAGGTCGGCGACATCCTTGGCGGCGAGGCGGCTGCGCCAGGCGAGCGCCTTGAGCACCACCGCCTGCTCGACGCCGGGCACCGGCACCCCGAAACGCACGGTCTCGCCGGTCGTCAGGCGTGCCCGCACCCGCACCCGAATCGGGTCGGCGGCCAGCGCGAGGGTCAGACCGGGAATGGCGTCGAAGCCGCGCCCGGCGTACTCGACGCGTTCGATCCGGCGACCACCGGTGCCGGGAACCAGGAGATCAACCGACAGGGGAGTGCCGTCCCCGGAGGGTGCCTCGTAGTGGTTGCCGGTCACCAGCCGATAACCACGGGCAAGTAGCGCGGTGTGGAAGGTGGCGTCGGCCGCGGCGACAGGGTCCATGCCTGCATCGGCGTCGGCGGTGACCCGGGCAGCGGTGTCGGTGGGGTAGAGGCGACCGAGCAGGTGCACCATGTGCCCGCCGACGACCCGATAGTTGGCCCCGGCCGTGGCCGCGGCGAGATCGGCCAACGCCCGCAGGCCGCGGTCGGCGGCATTCGACGCGGCGAGGATCTCCACCTCGGTCGTATCAGTCACAGAGCAGCCTTCTGACGGATCGTGGCGAGCACATGATCGGCGGCTTCGGCGGCATCAGCGCCACCGGTGCGCAGCACATCGCCCGCAGTGATCAGCGGATCGGCCAACAGCACTGGCTCGCTGATCTCCGCGGTGCGCCACAGGGTCGGATCGGCGGGGACCTGCACGGCCATGGTGTGTTCGGCCTCGGTGGCGGGACTGAAGCCCGCGGCGGCGAGGTCGACGAACCGATCGGTGTAGAGCATCGCCCGGGTCGGCAGCCGCCATGGGGCGTACACATCGGCCGCGGCATCGCCGCTGACCAACACTGCCACATCCTGCCGGGCGCAGAAGTCAACAACGGCGGTGGCCTGGGCAATCACTGGATCCAGGCCGTACCAGTAGGTCACGGCGCCACCGGGACCGGGATAGCCGGCCAGATAGTCCGCGAGCAACTCCTCGGGGGATGCGGCGAACCAGCCGTGCTCGGTGCGCCGCGCCGCCTGTAGCTGTTTGAGGGCGAATGAGACTGCCTGCTGGGAGACCTCCAGTGTCTCGGCGAGCCGGTGTTGGGTTTGCGCCCTATCCGAGAGCAGCAGGACCCGGGCCAGAGCCCAGCGCACCCAGGGTTTGCGGCCCCGGGCAGCAGATGCGGCAGGGGATGTAGGGGTTGCGTTTTCGGTCACGTCGTAGCGCGCGCCGGCGAATACGAGTAGGTCTTCGTCCACGGCGATGAGATCGATTTCGCCGTTTGTCGCGAGAGTGCGCAGATGCGCCGTGGCGTGTGGGGTTACCACGAGCACGCGCCGGGCTGGGCCCGGTTCGGCGAGCAGCCGGGCGAGGACCGTGGGGGTGGGTGGCCGCCGGGATATGCGCACCCGGGTCGGCAATTCCCGGCCGTCGGGCAGAGTCAGGTCCCAGGCGTCGAGGGAACCGGAGACAAGGCGGATGCCGGCACGACGCAGCAGCGCGATCGCGCCGGAGAGAAGCTGTGATGTTTCGGCCATGCTCGTCCCCTCGACGTGTACAAGCTTAGATGAGAAATCCTACTTTATCTTGTATTAGCTGCTAGAGCGTATAAGAATGTCGAAGTTCGCCCGGTCGCTGGTCGACTGGAGGCACGAGCGGGCACCGAACGGTGGAGCGGCTCGGCGCCGGCGTGCCTAACGTGACGGTGTCCGGTTCTGGTCCACCCTTCCGTGACGATCCAGCGGCGGGGTCGGTATCACCGGTTGTCGGGGTGAGACGGTCGCCGGGTCCCGATCCAGTGAATACCGTCGGGGCCAGGCGAATACGGGTGCGGCAGGTAGCTGGGACAGAACTCGCCGGTGTGCCAGGCGCTCGCGACTGTCTCCGGATCGTCGGGTGCGAAACCTGCTCGGATTGTGGGCAGGTGTTCGCGCCAACCGACCAGGCCGGAGTCATCGCGACCCCATACCCGCACCACCAACGTCATGACCGAATCCGCCCAGCTCAGCCGTTCGATCTCGTACACCCCAGTGTCCCAGGATCGTGCCGACAGATGTCTGGTCAGCGCGGACAAAAAGCGCATATCCTAGTAGTACTTTGTTAGGTTGGGAAGGTGTGATGGCAGGTCGGGCAGGTACCGATCCAATAGGCCAGTGTGCGTTGGAGTTCGCGCACAATGCCGTAGAGGGTCAGTCCCGCCCGATCGCTTTTGGGTCGGTCAGCCGCAGGGTGGTGAGAAACAGGTGTGCGGCGGTGACGAGGATGACGTGGTGGTGCCAGCCGAGCCAGGAGCGGCCCTCGAAGTGGTCGAGTCCGAGACCGGTTTTCAGTTCCCGGTAGTCGTGTTCGATGCGCCAGCGGATCTTGGCCAGGCGCACCAACTCTGACAGCGGGGTGTCCTCGGGCAGGGTGGCCAGCCAGAAGTCGGTGGGCTGCGCCGCGCCCGCCGGCCATTCGGCGAGCAGCCACGCCTGCGGCAGGGTTCCATCCTCGTCGCGGGGAATGGTGCGGTTCGCGGGGCGGATCCGCAGCGCCACGAACCGTGAGCGCATCACCGCGGTCGGGTTGCCCGGACCGGTCTTGGTTCCGCGGCGCCAGGTGACCTCGGTCAGCGCGCCTACTCCGGCCGCCAGAACGAGATCCCTGCAGGTCACGGCCGGTGGGTAGCGTCGGGTCGGAGGCCGCCCGCGCCCGGAGTACGCGGCGGCGGCCGGGACTGCATCGGCGGGGTGCGCGAGGGTGGCGCCCTTGACCGCCACGACATAGACCAGATCGCGGTCGGTCAGGCCCTGCCGGAAGGTCGCCGAGTCGCCGTAGCCGGCGTCGGCGACGATCACCGGCGGGATCCGGCCCCACGCGATCAGCTCGTCGAGCATCTCGAGAGCCATCACCGCCTTGGTGCGATAGCGCTCCTCGGTCGGGATCGCGTTGCGTCGCCGGCGAGCGGTGATCGCCGAGGCCGTCTCCGGATCGTCGCACCGCTGATCGTCCCAGCTCTCAGGCAGATACAGCCGCCAATCCAAGGGTGCGGACGCGGTATCGGTGGCGGCGTGCACACTGACCGCGACCTGGCAGTTTCCGACCTTGCCGAGGGTGCCCGAATACTGCCGGGCCACACACGGCGAGGCGTCACCGTCCTTGGCGAATCCGGTGTCGTCGATCACCCACGCATCCGGGGAGATCAAATCACACGCTTTGCGGGACAGTGTTTTCCGGACCGGTACCGGATCCCACGGTGAGGTGGTGACGAACTGCTGCAGGCGTTGGTGATCGATCCCGAGGCGGTCGGCCATCGGCTGCATCGACTTGCGGCGCCCGTCGAGCATCAACCCTCGCGCATATACCCCGGCCGTTGCTCGCTGGTCCTTGCGTTTGAGCGAGGAGAACACCTCGCCGATGAACGCATCGAGACGTTCACCGACATCGGTCAGGGCTGCGGCATCCACCTGGTTATCGTCTCGGACATCTCGCCGAATCTCGAGGCCTCACACCAGGAAGTGGTGAACCTAACAAAGTCCTACTAGTCCGCTTGTTCGAAGTCACCGTGCCGGACGGTCGGCAGTTCCTCACCGACGTCGCTGGTGCTGTAGTACTCGTGGCGACCGTTGTTTCCGGTGCCTCGGTTCCGGTCCATGGCCGAAGTCTGCCAGGCGGAATTGCCAGGATCCCTACCCTGAGTCGCAGTGTCGCACCATCACACACAGTGGTCCAGAACCCGGTTTCCGACCCCACAGAGGATCCCCGGTAGCAACTCGCACGTGCCAGCGGGCTTGACGGCCTCTCGACGTGGCGTCCTTCGGATCGCAGGATGGCGCTGATTGGCGGGGTCACCCTTGCGCAGTTCCGCCACTGCGATAAATCATGGATAACCCCGATTATCCATCAAATGTGGAAGAGGCGAGAAGGGGCGATCGGTGGTCGCAGCACCCCGGGGGACGGGATGATCCCGCGCCACCAACATGCGCATCGTCCGCGCGATCTGCGGCGCGCAACGCGCACGCGACGACCACACGGTGCTGCCGCAACGCCGCATCGGTGAACCGTGGGTCGGTGCAGTGTGCGCGTCGCTGCGGCATGGCACCCGATGCATGAGCAGCCGAACGCGCGTCGAGCGGATCGGCGGCTCGATCCGGCACGGGCGCCGGCAGGCCGGTCGCAGTCCGGAGGTGAGCCGGACTCGAGCCAGAGGCCGAGTGACAGGTGGGGCCCATCGCATCGATCCGGGCGAACCAGGGATCTCCGAACGCCTCGGACGCCCTGCCGCACCTGTCCGGAGGAGGTCCGGTTCCACTCTAGTTAACATAATGTAGATTATCGGCAATTTGGATATGGGCGGTGACCTGGGGTTCGGCGCTGATAATCCCGATGCCGTCGAGTGACGTCCCTGATCCGCAGATTCGAGCCGTCGTCGCACGCACTGCATCGCGTCGTGCGCCGTGCCGTCCGGCGCGCGTTGTTCCCTCCGCCTCGTGCGACGTGCGAACCGCGCCGCACGACGCGCTCCCGGCACTCGAGCTTGCCGCGCATTCGCCGTGCCCGGACCGGTCCGTGCCCGGCCCGGTCCGCCGCCTGGTGTCGGTTCGCTGCCTCGGGCGCCCGATACGACCTTCCGGGCCCGCCACCCTCGCCCCCTGCCTGTCCGCCC